>JAITMT010000104.1 GCA_031277235.1 Tannerella sp. | reverse complement strand
GGAAAGGTTCGGTCGTGGCGGTCGCTCAAAAGGAATTTACGCAAATCTATCCCCAGCCGGGATGGGTGGAACACGATCCGATGGAAATCTGGTCGTCGCAAATGGAAGTCATGGTGGGCGTTCTGGCTAAAAACGGTTTGCAGTTATTGCAGATCGAGGCGGCGGGCATCACCAACCAGCGCGAAACGGCGATTGTGTGGGAACGCGCCACCGGACGACCCGTTTACAATGCCATCGTCTGGCAAGACCGACGGACAGCCGATTATTGCGACCAACTTAAAAATGAAGGTCTTGCAACAAGCATCCGGGAAAAAACGGGTTTGATGATTGACGCCTATTTTTCGGCGACCAAAGTGAAATGGATCCTCGACCACGTGGACGGAGCGCGCGAAAAAGCCTTGCGCGGCGAACTGGCTTTCGGAACGGTGGACAGCTGGTTGGTGTGGCAATTGTCGCAGGGCGGATTGCACATCACCGACGTATCCAACGCTTCGCGCACGATGCTGTACAATATTCATACCCTCGAATGGGACAGTGAGTTGCTGGCGCTGTTCGACATTCCGGCGAGCATGCTTCCGCAAGTGAGGCAAAGCAGCGAAATCTACGGCGAAGCAACGATTCCTCCCTTAGCCGGCATTACGCTGGGAGGCATTGCCGGCGACCAGCAGGCGGCGCTGTTCGGACAGATGTGCATCCGAGAGGGAATGGTGAAAAATACCTACGGAACCGGCTGTTTCATGATGATGAATACGGGTAAAAATCCCGTGAAATCGCTCAACAACCTGCTGACAACCGTCGCGTGGAGCCTTAACGGACAAATAACCTACGCACTGGAAGGCAGTATTTTCATTGCGGGAGCGGTGGTTCAGTGGCTACGCGATGAAATGGGCGTGATCCGTTCGTCGTCCGAAATCGAAGAATTGTGCGACAAGGTTGCCGACAGCGGCGGCGTGTATTTTGTTCCCGCTTTTGCCGGTTTGGGCGCGCCCTACTGGGATCAGCACGCCCGCGGCAGCATTTTCGGCATCACGCGGGGAGTAACCGTCGCGCATATCGCCCATGCCGCTCTGAACAGTATCGCCCTGCAAACGCTGGACGTGCTCCATGCCATGCAAGCCGATTCGGAAATCAACATCGCCGAATTGCGGGTGGACGGCGGCGCGGTGGTCAATAACCGGTTGATGCAATTTCAAGCCGACGTAGCCAACGTTCCCATCGCCCGTCCGAAAGTTACCGAAACTACCGCGCTGGGAGCCGCCTATTTTGCCGGACTGGCGGTCGGTTACTGGGAAAATACGTCCGACATCGAACAGCAATGGCAAATAGACCGTACGTTCCGTCCGGAAATGCCGGAGTTAAAAGTAGAAGAAATTGTTTCGGAGTGGCATCGCGCCATACGCGCCGTGCAAGCCTGGAGTCGGGAGAAGGAGAGAGTTTGAGAATTGAGCCCCGCCCCAGCCCTCCCCGAAGGGGAGGGAGTTCCCCTCCTTCGGAGGGGTTAGGGGAGGCTTTGAACCTCGAACTTCAAATTATCAAATCGTAATTCAAAAATCAATACAATGAATAGTTATTTTGCAGAACTAATCGGTACCGCCCTGATGATATTGCTGGGCAATGGCGTGGTCGCCAACAGTATTTTGAGTAAGAACAAAGGCTTTAACAGTGGCTGGATTGTCATCACTTTCGGATGGGCGATGGCGGTGTTTGTGGGCGTTTTTGTGGCGGCTTCGCACAGCGGGGCGCATCTGAATCCGGCTGTTACGCTGGCGTTGGCGCTCGCCGGAAAGTTTGCCTGGAGCAAGGTTCCGGTTTACATGCTGGCGCAGGTGGCGGGCGCGATGACCGGCGCTTTCCTGACCTGGATTGCCTACCGCAAACATTTCGCCGCTACCGAAGACGCGGGTACAAAGCTCGGCGTATTCTGTACGATTCCCGCCATCCGCAGTTACAAAGATAACTTGCTGACCGAAATTATCGGGACGTTTGTGCTGATATTCGGCGTTCTGTTTATCGCCGCTCCCGAAGTGGGATTGGGTTCTTTGGACGCTATACCGGTGGCGTTTCTGGTGCTGGCAATCGGTCTGTCGCTGGGCGGTCCTACCGGATATGCCATCAATCCCGCACGCGATTTGGGACCGCGAATGATACACGCCCTGCTGCCCATTCCCGGAAAGGGAAGCAGCGATTGGGCTTATTCGTGGGTGCCGATAGCGGGTCCGTTTATCGGGGCTACGCTGGCGGCGGTTGTTTATGGGTTGATTATGTGATAACCCCCTCAGGGGGGAGATTGGGGTGAACGGGAGAACGGATGAACGGGAGAACGGATAAACGGGTGAACGGACATGGGTTTTCATTGTCAATTATCAATTGTCAATTGTCCATTAAATACCCCCCGTCGCTCCGCGCCACCCCTCCGATGGAGGGGTACTGCGAAGCAGGGGGGGAGTATTCGTAGAAAATATATATTACAATAAATAATTACACATATGAGTATTATCGTCTTAAAATTAATCCGGATTGCTTCGTTCCCCGCAATGACGATGCGCACCGTCCGTCATTGCAAGGAACGAGGGGAACCGGAGCAGATCGGCATATCAAGCGGGCGGCTTCGCCGGACAATTCTTCACGCGCCGTTTATCCGCAACCGCTTCACGGTGCTTAATCTTGCCGTCCGCACGGGCAAGATGTCCGAATGGCTGGACGCGCTGTTCGGATTGGACGGAATATTTTACTTTCAATTAAACAAACAAGCATGACAACAACCAAAACTTTCAAATACTGGCAAACGCGCACCATCATTGTTTCGATGATCGGGTATGCGCTGTTTTATTTCGTGCGGAAAAACTTCAGCATGGCGATGCCGGGCATGGAAACCGACCTCGGCATCACGAAAACCGGACTGGGTATTTTTCTCACCCTGAACGGACTGCTCTACGGCGTGTCACGGTTCGTGAACGGCATCTTTGCCGACCGCATGAACGCGCGCTTCTACATGGCTACGGGGCTTGCCCTCTGTGCGATATCCAACTTTGCCTTCGGCTTTGGCGAGGACATTGCGGGATGGATTACCGGCGAACAGACCGGCTCGTATTTTACGAATACGCTGGTGATGTTCATGGGCATCACCTGGGTCGTGAACGGCATATTGCAGGGAAGCGGTTTTCCGCCCTGCGCACGCCTGCTGACGCACTGGATTCCTCCAAAAGAACTGGCGACAAAAATGTCCGTCTGGAACACGTCGCATTCCATCGGAGCCGGTCTCGTGGTGATTTTGTGCGGTTACATCATGAGCAACATGGGCGTCGGCGACGCGCACACGGGAGCGTGGCGCTGGTGTTTCTGGATTCCGTCCGGCATCGCTTTTGCCGGATCCGTTTTTTTGTTCATTTTCCTGCGCGATACCCCGACGACGGTCGGTTTGCCCGAATTGCCCGACACGGCAAAGGTGAAAGATTCGAAAAGCGGGATAACCAAAGCTTTCCTGCGCGAAAAAGTTTTTGCCAACAAATATATATGGATTCTCGGCATTGCCAACTTTTTCGTTTACGTGGTGCGTTTTTCCGTTCTGGATTGGGGACCGACCCTTCTGAAACAGTCCAAGCATGTGGACATACATGTTGCAGGCTGGCTGGTCGCCCTGTTTGAAATTGCGGGAATTGCCGGTATGCTGGTGGCAGGGTGGGCTACAGACCGCTACCTCAAGGGTCGCGCCCATCGAACCTGTGTTTTCAGCATGTTGGGAACGGCGCTGTTTGCCTTTCTCTTCTGGAAACTGCCTCCCGATGCGCCGATATGGATGTTTTTCGCCGTGCTTTGCGCCACGGGATTTTTTATTTACGGTCCGCAGGCACTGATCGGCATTGCCGCGGCGAATCAGGCTACGAAAAAAGCGGCAGCCACCGCAAACGGACTGACCGGCATTTTCGGCTATGCAAGCACCGCCGTATCGGGCGTCGGATTCGGTTATCTGGCGCAGCATTACGGCTGGAATCTGGCTTACATTGCCATCATTTTGACGTCGCTGCTTGGAACCGGCGCTTTCCTGCTGATGTGGAATGCCAAAGCCGACGGCTATGAAGAAGAAGTAATTGCTCATTAAAAGAAATATGAATATGCAGGAAAATCTGAAGAAAATCAAACATGTCGTGCTGGACATGGACGGAACAATATACAAGGGGAGCACGCTGTTTCCGTTTACCGTTCCCTTCCTGAACAGGCTGAAACAGGCGGGCGTCACCTATTCTTTCCTCACCAACAATCCGTCGAAGAATAGCGGTGAATATATTGAGAAATTGCATAAAATGGGTATTGCGGCAACGCGCGAAGAAATATACACGTCGGCTCATGCCACGATAGACTACATCAAAATACACTATCCGGACGTCCGCCGGCTGTTCATTTTGGGAACTCCGGGGATGATCAGCGAGTTTGAGGCGGCGGGATTTGTGCCGGTAGCCGATTCGCCCGACGACAAGCCCGATATGGTGGTGGTGGGTTTCGACCGTTCTCTGGTCTATTCCCGCCTGTGCCGCGCCTGCTGGTGGATTCAGCAGGGTTTGCCTTATCTGGCAACGAATCCCGATCGGGTGTGTCCGACCGACCAGCCTACCGTACTGGTGGATTGCGGCTCCATTTGCGCCTGCATCGAACATGCCACCGGACGCAAACCCGATGTGATTGTCGGGAAGCCCGACCCGCGCATGCTCGCCGGAATCATGCAGCGCTATCACCTTCAGCCCGAAGAAGTAGCCGTGATTGGCGACCGGATTTACACGGACGTCCGCATGGCGCACGAGGCAGGCGTGCTGGGCGTGCTCACCCTCACGGGCGAAGCCACGCTCGACGACGTCGAAGCCTCGCCGCTGAAACCGGATATGATTATTGATTCGATTGAGCAGTTTGTGATATGAATGGTGCAGCAGATGCAATTATCGGGTTTTAGTATCTTGCCGAGGTTTTTTTTGCATCGTCGCGATAGACTTTTCTTGTGAAAATATCTATCCATCGCACGATTAGAAATGTTACGCAATACAATTTGTCTTTCCTGTAAAAATACAAAAATATTTTTGGAAACCTGAAAATTCACATACTTCAATCATCCATCATTTCCGGATCATCCGGCAAGTAATTCAATCCGGTGATTCGATCCGATTGATCCGGTCGGCGGCGTTTCCAATACGGGTGGTCTCCGGTTTTTTGCTGCCATTCGACCATCATCCGGGTCAATTTTTCCGCCTCCTCCCGATATTGGGGCTGATCGCCTACATTAATCAATTCTTCGGGATCATTCTCCAGATCGTACACTTCTATCATCGCTCGCGGTGATGTGAATATCTGCATTTGTTGCGGTTCAAGCAAACCTTCCCGCAGATTGCGTCTCAACGAATACCAACTCGGGCTGGTGCTGAGGTCGTGAGGCGTGCCGTGAGGCAATTCGTAATAGGCGTTGTAAATCACCTTGTAGCGTTCTGTGCGGATGCAGCGCATGTATTCGTCGGTGTCATGCCAGTTGCGTTCCGAGAAAATGTAATCGCGACCCCGTTGAGCCGGATTTTCGATGAGCGGCACGAGAGACATTCCAAACATGTCGGCAGGTTTATCCATTCCGGCAATGTCCAGGATGGTAGGAGCAAGGTCAATGGTACTGACCAGTCCGTTGCCGTGAACGGTTCCTTCCGGCGCCCTGTTTTTCCAATAAACAACCAGGGGTGTATGTATTCCCGAATCATATAAGGTTCCTTTTGCCCTTGGAAAAGGCATTCCGTTGTCGCTCAGGAAAAAGATGACGGTATTCTCCATCAAGCCGTTCCGCTCGAGAACTTCCATCATTCGTCCGATATTGCCGTCCATCCGCGAAATTTCATTGTAATAATCTGCCAGGTCGTCGCGCGTTTCCCGGTCGTCCACCAGAAAAACGGGAACCGTTACGTCTTGCGGACGGTTGACTTGGGGTATGGTCTCACTGCCATAGGGACGGTGCGGATCGGTGAAACCTACCCAGAGAAAGAACGGATTCGCTTTGTTCTTTTCTATAAACGAAGTATAATTGTTGAAAAAATCTTCGCTCAGTCCGCCCTGACCGGATTGGTAACCGCCTTTGATGGCTGTGTCGAATTTCCTGTCGTTCGGGGCGCCCCAATGCGATTTCAGGGCAAATGCCGTTGTATATCCGGCTTTGCGGAGGTATTCGGGCAGCATGGCAACCGATGTATCGAGCGGAACATGAAGGTCTTCCGTCCCTACGGTATGTGCAAATTTGCCGGTGAGCATGGATGTGCGCGACGGGCTTGATTGCGGCGACGTCAAAAAAGCATTTTCAAACCTGACGCCCAAAGAGGCTAAACGGTCTATATGCGGCGTTTTGATGCCTTTGTTGCCGTAGCAGCCGAAATCCATGCCGGCATCGTCGGCGATGAAAACAACAATATTGGGCGTTGCAGTTTTGGCGTCGGCAGTTTGGCTGAAACCTGCCAGCGGGGTTGTCAGCATGGCGGATAGGAATCCGGTAACTGTTTCGATTCTTTTTTTCATATTATTCTTTTTCAGATTGTTTGTTTTTGTGAAGTCGCATCATCCATTTGCCTGATTAAACCGGCATAGACGGGGTTATCCTGCGTCTGACGGACGGGCAAGGTGCGGTCAATGATAAACCCTTCATCCGCAATACCTTTTTTTGCCGCTTTTTCCCTGAAATAATGCCAGTTTTGTCGGGTCGTCTGTATCGGTGAATGTACGGCGTAAAAAGAAAGACAGGCAAAAAACGGTTGCTTTCGATTTCTTTTTGTATGCGTTTCGATAAGGGAAACCGTTTCGCGTGCCAATCGCATGGAGAGATTTTCGCCTTCGGGTCCATCCGTCAATTGCGGATTTTGATAGGGTGAAAAATATCCGCCCCGGGGCGAACCGTATTCGTTTCCTCCGACATTGACGTCGAAACCGTGGTCTTCGGGCATGGAGCCTTCGCCGCCCAGATGCCACTTGCCTGCCATGAAGGTGCGATAACCGTTTTCCCGTAATGCTTCCGGTAAAGTTGTTTCCGACAAGGGAAGATGATGCAGATATTCCGCCGGCAGCAGTTTGGAATGCCGTCCCGTTTCTCTCCATGCTTCACCTGACGCTTCGCCAATCCAGTTCGTAATCCCGTGGCGGGCGGGGAATTTTCCGGTCAGAATGCTTGTCCGCGACGGACTGGAAACCTGGCAGGCTGCATAGCCCTGCGTAAACCGGATGCCGGCTTGGGCAATCCGGTCAATATTGGGCGATTCATAATATTGACTGCCTGTACAACTCAAGTCGTTCCAGCCCAAATCGTCAGCCAGAATAAAAACGATATTGGGCTGCGGCGGCGTTTTCGACTGGGCATGAATACCTGTGAACGGCAGGCAGGCGAGCGGTAAAATGAATGTGTTCTTCATCTGATCTGTTTTTTTGAATGCAAAGATACGGAATTAATTGACAATTGACAATGGAGTTAGTGTGATGCACGTTTAACCGAGAAGATCAACCGGAAGCGGCAGGTAATCGCGTTCCTGAATCATCCATAAAATCAACTCCTTGAGTATCCCGTCCTTAATATCGGTGTATGTCCTGTCTGTTGCGAGATCTTCACGCACGCCTTTGGTGTCGGGATAATGGTAGGGTAGGGTAAGCGAGTCGGGATTATGGATTTGACGGATGAAATCTTCCTTTGCTTCAGGTTCGTCCTGATGGCGTAAGCAACCACAAAGTCCCGCATAATACCCGGCTTCCTTGATCAGGTATTCGGGATAGGTTATGATACTCTTGTCCAGCGGCGCCGCAAAGCGCGTAGTCATGGTGCTGACCGGCGAACGACCCGTAAGAATCGAGGCGCGTGAAGGCGACTTTTCATCCGTAATGGCATTGACCGCCGCCGTAACCGGACGGGTATCATCCATGGATTTAACAAACTCTGCCATTTCGCCGCATAAACGGGCAACCGAATCGGTTTGGGTATTTTTGATTTCATTGCCAATACTCCACATGATGACCGACGGGTGGTTGCGGAGTACCATGCTTTCGAGATCGCTACGCCATAGCCGGTCGAAATGTGCACCGTAATCACCCTCATAGTGGCTTATGTTCCACACATCGAATGCTTCGTCAATGACTAATATCTCCAGCCGGTCGCAGGCATCGAAAAGATAGCCGGCAAGCGCGGGATAGCCCGGCAAAACGTCGCCCAACACGCCGTTTCTGGCCGGGACTGCGCAGGAAATCCGGGCGGCGCCGCAGTTGGAAACTTCGATGTATTGCCCGTTTGCCTGTTGCAGGCGGAAAAGGTAAATATCTTCATCCTGCGGGGTTTTTCCGAATGGGGTTTGGGTAATCATCGTCCGTGAATTATTACTCAACTGCCTTTACGGTGTATATGAGTGATTCCATTCCGATAAAAATTTATTTCAACTGATCCAGCACAGGCTTTTCGACTGCCGAGATTTCATTTTTCCCGGTGTCGTTCAACTGTTCAAAAATCAGGATTTCATTTTTCCCTTTCTTCAACCAGCATCCGGGCAAGTATAACGTTTGCTGGGGACCGGCATTCCAGTAGCGTCCCAAATGATGTCCGTTCACATAAACGATGCCTTTACCCCAACTACTCATATCAAGGAATGTGTCGCCAACTTTATCCAACGGAAACTCACCCGAATAAACGGCAGGCGTTCCGGCGATGTTTTTTTGTGGATAGCGGCTTATATCCATCTGTTTATCAAAAGGTAAAGAATACATATTCCAGTCGCCGCCGATTTCAAATTCATTGATGAAAACGGGAGAAATAATGCCTTTGGTGTTTTCGGTAATTTTAGCTCCATAGTTAATTCTTCCCATGTTCTCGACTAAAATATCCAACGTAGCGTCGAATGGAATCTGAATATCCATTTCATATTGATTGTTGATCCGGTTCAAAACGCCGACTCTTTCGCCATTCACATAAACGGTGGCAAAATCCCTCAACCCTTTGAGAATCAGTTTTCCTTCAATCGGCTGATTGAATTTGCGCGAATAAAGGACGTATCCATGCCCCTGATTCAAATCTTCAAAACTTAAAGGCTTATCGGAAATAACCGGTTTAATCTGTTCTTTCATATCCCATAAGGAAACTGATTTTTTCAGCGGAATGGATGCTATGGAAATAACAGGTATCCTGTCCGGAATTTCCGGAATGGCATAATTCACATATTTTTTCATCACATCGCGGATAGCCATGTATTTGGAAGTCGCCCATCCGGCTTCGGAGATTGGCGCATCGTAATCATAACTGGTGAGATCCGGCTGGATATCAAATTTATTGTTGTAATTGGCACCTGAAGTGAAACCGAAATTTGTTCCTCCATGAACCATATAAAAGTTAAAATGCACACCGTTTTGCAGGTATTTTTCGAGTTGAGCCACAATTTTTTCTTCCGGCACGCGGACAAACGGCTCCATCCAGTGGTCTAACCAGCCGGGATAAAACTCGGCAACCATATAAGGTCCCTGATTTCCGTTGTATTGATTGACCGTTTTCTTCAAATTTTCGATATTATTTTCTCCGTTAGCTGTCGGAAGGACTCCCGGAAGGGTTCCGCCTTCAAACAGCCAGGAGCCGTCGGACGTGAAGAGGGGCACATCGAATCCGGCTTCACGCAAGAGATTCTTAATGGTTTCATTGTATTTACGGTGTTCGGACAGAGGAATATCTTTTCGCTGGGAAACGTAGGAACCAAATTCATTTTCCACCTGAACCATGATCAGAGGACCTCCGTTTGTTACTTGCAAAGGACCGACCTGACCGACTAACTGATTGATATACTGTTTGCAGGAATCAAGGAAAGCCGGATTATTTTCCCGGACAACCAAGTCTTTGTTTTTCTGCAACCACCAGGGATATCCTCCAAATTCCCACTCGGCGCAAGCATACGGACCCGGACGTAAAATCACGAAAAGTCCTTCTTCTTCTGCCATTTTTATGAATTTTACAATGTCCCTGTTTCCGGTTTTGAAATCCCATACGCCGGGTTGCGTATTATGGTGATTCCAGAAAACATAAACGCAAATAGTATTCAATCCCAGGGCTTTCACCATTTGAAGACGGTGCTTCCAATATTTCTGCGGAATGCGGGCATAATGTATTTCTCCCGCATAAATTTGAACGGGTTTGGAATCATAAACAAATTCTCCGTTTTTGATTTCAAAACTGTGTTTTTTCCCCCGGTCTGCGTTTTGCGCCATGACCGTAACAGGGAACAATAAATAACTGATAATAAATAATTTAATAAACTGTCTCATGATTTACTATATTAAAAACTGTGAAAAAATCACTTCAAAGGTAGTCAATATTTTTGTTTTTTCTATTCTTCCGGTTAAAAAAACATTGTTTTGAAAAAAGAGACATGATGGAGCGTTTTTCACAGCAGTCTCTCCGCCGGATACCTGATTTGAATTATGATACGTTCGTTCTTCGACTATCCTTGGACCGGACACGGGAGAATACATCATATATTTACCGTATTTTGGACACGACCGTCTGTCCTGCCCTCTGGCGAAATACTAACAAATCGCCTACTTTTCCATTTAATCTGTGGATTACTACGTTGTTGGTTTGTTTTGCCATGTTTTTCCTGACTTCGACAATGCGACACCCTATCCAAACTTCCCCCAAAAGTTTTGGTCGAACAGTTGCTCTATAGCCCTGTGCTTTGCTGTCATTAGCATTGTCTTGGTCAATGTTTCTCCGGAGATTGGCAACTTGATTCTTAGGGTTGTAATCGTTTTGGCAATATTCAATACCTTGTCTACGCTCAAATTCATGCCGCTTGCCTTTAATATCCGTTCCAATTCCTTGTAAACCTTGTATGCAACTTATCCAAGTAACGATAGATTTTATGTAATTCGAGGTCTTCATCAAAATAAGACTTCAAATAATCAACCGTTCCGGATTTGCTTGAGGGTTGGCATAATCGGACAATTACCAGATGTCGTAAAATATCATTCTGAATCGCATCGAAACCGATAAGTCTGAATATCCGGTTTAAGATTAGCTGTGTACCGTTGAGCAAAATGTTTTCTACATTGGAGAGCAAATAATCGGTTACCTGCTTTTCTTCTTCTCTACGCGCCTGAAGGGTGAACATATCACCCTCGCCG
>JAITMT010000035.1 GCA_031277235.1 Tannerella sp. | reverse complement strand
GGTAGAAAGGTCAGCCAACCACAGGATGCATTCCGTACGGAATGCAACCAACAATGGGATACATATTCTACCGAGCGATATTCCCTACGGGAATAGAAAATACAGAACTTAACAGCCCTCCTCCGGGGAGGGGGAGAAGGACAACGGCTAATTTTCAAATCTTCAAATGAAAAAAGGGGGCGTATGCCCCTTTTTTTGTTTGAGGATTTGAGGATTTGAGGATTTGAGGATTTGAAGATTTGAGGATTTGAGATACTGTCCTAAAAAGTGTGTAAAGTCCAAAAAGTTTTAATTTTGTAGTGTTAAATTCAAAAAATTAAAAGATGGACTTTACACAGGGACAAAGGTACGGGATTCTGGAAGAAATCGTACAAAAAGAAGATGGAATAAATACTTTATTGCAATTTGCAATGGAAAGTATGATGAAGCAGGAGCGCGGTCTTTACCGCGAAGATCATCCCGATGATTACAGCAATGGCTTCCGTCACCGTAAGACTTACGGACATGGCAAATTGTTGGAACTGCGTGTACCGCGTACCCGCTCGGGTGCATTTTATCCTTTGCTTCCGGCTGTATTGCGCAATCGGGAGATTGAGACACAGTCGGTTGCATGCAGTCTTTACAGCGCTGGATTAACCTGCGAACAGGCAGGTGATGTTTTCGGTCAAATTTACGGCAGACAATACAGTACAAGTCAGGTTAGCCGTATGTTTGACGGGGCGAAACAGGAGGTCGAAGAATGGCTTTCACGACCTGTAAACAATTATTATCCGATTATATACATTGACGCCTGCCTTATCTCCAGCCGTCGTGTTGATGCAGTAAGCAAAGAGGCATTTTTCACGGTATTGGGCGTCAAACCCGACCGCACCCGCGAAGTTTTGGGAGTAATCAACAATCCGACGGAAGGTTCGGGGTTTTGGAATGACATTTTTAAAGATTTGCAGAACCGTGGATTACAGCGTGTTGATTTGTTTGTGAGTGACGGTTTGACCGGCATCGAAGATGTTATCCGCCGGCATTTCGGCATGGCGGAAGTTCAATTGTGTGCCGTTCACCTGATGCGTGAAAGTTTGCGTTATGCCAAGCCCTGCCACAAGGCGGAAATGGGTGAAGATTTGCGCGAAGTATTTCAAACGGACAATCAGAACGACAGTCGGAAGCATGGTGTAAACCGTTGGAAATCATTTTGTAACAAGTGGAAAAAGTATTATTTCACTTTTGGTAAAAAAGCCGAAAATCCGCGTTATGAGTTGTATTTTACCTGTCTGGATTATCACTGGAGCATTCGCAGCATGATTTACTCTACCAACTGGATAGAGCGCTTAAACCGCGATTACAAACGTACAACGAAGATGCGGAGCGCCTTGCCGTCACCCGACGCGGTGCTGTTTCTTTTGGGCAGCGTGGCGATGAACCGCAAGGCATACGGTTACAAAGTGCCGAAACTGGATAATGAAAGGGTAAAATTCGATTGGGACGATTGCTGAATGGCTGTGTAGCGAAGGCGTAGCCTTCGCTACACAGCCATTCAGCAATCAAGATTATGATATAAAAAAAATGTTTAACTTTGCACTGCGAAATTGAAATCTTTACACACTTTTTGGGATACTACCGGTAATATAATTCACCCACAGGATGCATTCCGTACGGAATGCACCCAACAATGGAAAACATATTCTACCGAGCGATAATCCCTACGGGGATTAATGCGAAATTCCTTCGGAGTCGTATATTAGCCCGAATGGTGTTTTCTATAAATATTTGAATCCTTTGGATTCATTTATTGCATTAATTTAGGTGTTTATACGGAGATTCATTAAATAATAAATCATTGCTACTGAGGTTGTTTTGTTTATGAAATTAAGTGGAAATGAGGTTTGAAAGACAAA
Organism: Tannerella sp.; assembly: GCA_031277235.1. GTDB lineage: Bacteria > Bacteroidota > Bacteroidia > Bacteroidales > Tannerellaceae > Tannerella. The sequence goes on along the minus strand of JAITMT010000035.1, from coordinate 6,751 downwards.
CAAAACGACAGAACTTGACACCCCTGCTCCCCAAAAGGGAGGGAATTCTCCTCCTTAAAATGGATTAGGGAAGGCGTTGAACCCTGAACCTTGAACCTTGAACCTTGAACCTTGAACCCTGATTCAGAACTCAAATCCCCAATCTTCAAATCTTCAAATTTTCCATCCCCCAATCCCCCAATCTATCCCGGATAGCAAATAACCGAATCCACCCGGATATCGGGCGCAAACAGTTCCCTGCCCTTCAGGTCTTCGAGTTCGATGAGGAAATTGACGTAAATTTTCACGGGATTGAATTTACGGATCAGTTTGACGGCAGCCGCCATCGTGCCGCCCGTAGCGAGCAAATCATCGTGCAGGAGTACCGTGTCGTCCGCGCTGATGGCGTCGCGGTGTATCTGGATGGTGTCCGTGCCATATTCTTTCCGGTAGGATTCTTCATACACGTCGGCAGGCAGTTTGCCCGGCTTGCGTATGGGAACAAAGCCTGCGTTCAGTTGCGAAGCCATCAGCGGTCCCATGATGAATCCGCGCGACTCGATGCCTACAACCTTCGTAATACCCTTATCCCTATACATTTCATACAAACCGTCACTCAATTCGTGCAGAATGTCGGGCGCTTTGAATAACGTCGTAACGTCCTTGAACTGAATACCCGGTATCGGAAAATCAGGTACATTGCGGACGGATTTTTTAAGTCTTTCGGTGTTCATTTTGATAATCATTGATATTTTATAAAACGCATGGAAAAGATAATTATTTTATATAAACTGAATTATGAGCATTTACTTGAAAACCAATACTCTTGGCAGTAGAATTGCAAATTTGACAGGACGGGTTGCGAAGGAGTTGAAACGTTTCAATCCGCCCGACTCATAACAAGTTTGCCATGCTTGATGCCTTTGACGGTGATGAGGCGGTCGGAAAGTTCGGTCAGGCGATGTGCGGCGCCTTTCACGGTGGTTATGTGAAGGCAAAAATCCTCGTCGAGGTAATAATGGGACGAGGAGAGAATTACGTCGTGATAATTTTGCTGAATATCGGTGATTTTCGTAACGATGTCGCGCTTCGACTGGTTGTACATCAGGACGATCGTACCCGCGACAAGGTGCCCGCACATCCATTTTTTCTCGGCAATATTTTTTTCCACGATAAAACGGATGGCTTGCGAGCGGTTGGCAAAGCCGTTGTCCTTGACAAACAAGTCCAATTCGTCCAAAATCTCTTCTTCCAGCGATACGCCAAAACGTTTTAATGACATAAAAATCAATTTTTTACATAAAAAAAGGAAAATAACCTGCCCGGTTTCTAAAAGTTCTACAGCAATAATCTGTATCTCAATTTGATAGATCTACTCGAGGGTTACTTTCCTTCCAAATTTTAAAACAATAAAATTATTCTTTCAATAAAATTTCGAGCATCTGACAGGCGGCTTTTGCCACCGAAGTACCCGGTCCGTAAATGGCTGCCACGCCCGCCTTATACAGGAAATCATAATCCTTTGCCGGTATCACGCCGCCTGCAATCACCAGAATATCAGGACGTCCAAGTTTTTCCAACTCCTCGATCACCTGCGGAATCAGCGTTTTGTGCGCCGCTGCCAGCGATGATACGCCCAGCATGTGAACGTCGTTTTCAACTGCCTGACGTGCAGCCTCTTCGGGCGTCTGGAACAGCGGTCCCATGTCCACGTCGAAGCCGCAATCGGCATACCCTGTTGCCACTACTTTTGCGCCGCGATCGTGTCCGTCCTGTCCTATTTTGACAATCAGAATGCGTGGCTGGCGACCTTCCTTTTTCGCAAATTCCTTGACCAGATCGCAAGCCCTTTTGAAGTCGCTGTTGTTTCTTGTTTCCGATGAATACACTCCTGAAATGGTTTTAATTGCCGCTTTATAACGTCCCACGACTTTTTCGCAGGCGTATGAAATTTCTCCCAGCGAAGCCCTGAGAGCAGCCGCTTTTACGGCGAGTTCGAGCAGGTTTCCCTGTTTCGTTTTCACGCATTCCGTGATGTCTGCCAGCACTTGTTGAACGGCGGCTTCGTCGCGGTTGGCGCGCAAGTCTTTCAAACGGGCGATTTGACGCTCCCGAACCGACGTGTTGTCAATTTCAAGAATATCAATCGGATCCTCCTTGGCAAGCCGGTATTTGTTCACGCCGACAATCGTTTGAACGCCCGAATCAATGCGGGCTTGCGTGCGAGCAGCCGCTTCTTCGATGCGCATTTTCGGCAAGCCGGTTTTGATGGCTTTTGCCATGCCGCCCATCCCTTCAATTTCCTGAATCAGCGTCCAGCCCTTGTGCACGAGTTCGTTGGTCAGGCTTTCCACGTAGTATGAGCCTGCCCACGGGTCAATTTCCCGGCAGACATTCGTTTCTTCCTGTATGTAAATCTGCGTGTTACGCGCAATTCGCGCCGAAAAGTCGGTCGGCAGCGCGATGGCTTCGTCCAAGGCGTTGGTATGTAGCGATTGCGTGTGTCCGAGCGCTGCGCCCATGGCTTCGATGCAGGTTCTGCCCACGTTGTTGAACGGATCCTGTTCGGTCAGCGACCAGCCCGACGTCTGGCTGTGCGTGCGCAAAGCCATTGATTTCGGATTTTTGGCGCCGAAACCTTTCACGATTTTTGCCCACAACATACGCGCGGCACGCATCTTGGCGATTTCCATAAAATGATTCATCCCGATAGCCCAGAAAAATGAAAGGCGCGGCGCGAAAGCATCCACGTCAATCCCTGCATTGATGCCGGCGCGGAGATATTCGATACCGTCCACCAGCGTGTAAGCCACCTCGATATCCGCCGTGGCGCCCGCCTCCTGCATGTGATAGCCGGAAATCGAAATCGAATTGAATTTCGGCATTTTTTTCGACGTATATTCAAAAATATCGGCGATGATTCGCATCGAAAAATCGGGTGGATAAATATAGGTGTTGCGCACCATAAATTCCTTCAAAATGTCGTTTTGAATCGTTCCCGACAACTCTTCGAGTTTGGCGCCCTGCTCGAGACCGGCGTTGATGTAAAACGCCATGATGGGCAGCACGGCTCCGTTCATCGTCATGGAAACGGACATCTGGTTCAGCGGAATGCCGTCAAACAGCACTTTCATGCCTGCAAGCGAACTGATGGAAACGCCCGCCTTGCCGACGTCGCCCACAACACGCGGATTATCAGCATCGTAACCGCGATGGGTCGGGAGGTCGAACGCTACCGACAAACCTTTCTGACCGCTTGCCAGATTGCGGCGGTAGAAAGCGTTGGATTCTTCGGCGGTCGAAAAGCCGGCATACTGGCGAATCGTCCAGGGACGCATGGCATACATGCCGCTGTACGGTCCCCGGAGAAACGGCGGAATGCCTGCCGCATAGTGCAGATGTTCCATTCCCTCAAGGTCTTCCTGCGTATAAACCGATTTCACCTGTATCTGTTCGGGGGTAGTCCAGTCGGCTTCGATGTTGTTGGTTTTCATCCATTCGGCAGTATCCACCGCGGCGAAATCCGATTTTGTAATATCTATGTTTTTGAAATTGGGCGTCATATCCGAATCAATTAATATTAAACTTGTTGTTGAACATTTGCAACGTTTCGAGCACATTGCTTTTTACGTTGATAAAGTATTCGATTCCGGCGGCTTTGAGCGCGTCCATACAGGCGGGAGCGCCTGCCACGACAAATGCTTCCCTGCCTTCGATCAGTTTGAACGCTTCGGGCGCCAGCGCTTCGTATTCATCGTCGCTCGAACAGAGCACGATGATATCGGCTTGTTTTTCGCGGGCGGCTTTCACACCTGCTTCCACTGTTTCAAATCCCAGATTATCAACAATTTCATAGCCTGCGCACGCAAAGAAATTCGACGAAAACTGCGAACGAGCCAGCCGCATGGCGAGATTGCCGATGGTCAGCATGAACACTTTCGGACGTTTGCCGCTCTTTTCGGTAGCCAGACGCAAGATTTCAAAATCTTCGGCTCCGCGCGAAAAATCAAGTTTCGTAACCGTTCCGCCATTGCCGCAACCGCAGTCGGAGGCAACGACGGGAATTTCGATTTCATCGTTTGCCTGTTCCCTGAAATTCGGGTATTGATTCGTGCCAAGCAACGTCAGCCGGCGGGTTGCAATCTGTTTTTTGCGTTCTGCGTTGGAAGCGTTGACGGCTTTCTGAATTTCGCCGGCGTTGGCTGCCGCGCCGAAACCGCCCCTGTCTTCGACTTCGAGGAAAATTTTCCAGGCTGTTTGGGCAATGGATTCGGTCAGCGTTTCCACATAATACGAACCTGCCGACGGGTCTATGACTTTGTCAAAATGACATTCTTCCTTTAATAAAAGTTGCTGATTGCGTGCGATCCGCTCTGAAAAATCGTTCGGTTTTTTGAACATTTCGTCAAACGGAATTACCGCCAGCGAATCCACGCCTGCGATCGCCGCCGACATCGCTTCGGTTTGCGAGCGCAACAGATTTACGTGGGCGTCGTAAATCGTCATGTTCCACTCCGAAGTGCGTGCGTGAATCCTGATTTTGCAGGCGCACGTGCAAGGCTGTTCTTCTTCCGAACATCCGCCTTTACAGATTGGATTGTAAGCGTTTACGATTTCCGCCCACAACCGGCGTGCGGCGCGGAACTTGGCGATTTCCATGAAATAGTTGGACGAAACGCCGAAATTGAATTTTATCTTTTTGGCGATTTTATCAACGGGCAATCCCGCCTCCGACAATTTCGCCAGAATATCGTTGCCGTTGGCGAGCGCATAGCCGAGTTCCTGCGTGATATACGCGCCCGCATCGCTCAGGAAACAGGCGTCCACCGCAATGGTTTTGTATTTCGGCAAGGCTTTCGACGCCTCGAAGATTTGAATGGTTTCCGCAACCCAGTCGTCCGCCGCTTTACCTTTAACCAGCGGTTTTTTGAACGGATTGTAGCCCACCGAACCTTTGCACTTGCTCAAATCGGAGCCTTTTTCCCTGTAAATTTCAGCCAGGATGCCGATTAATTCGCCTGCCTTGCGATTGCAGGTCTTGAAATTGAGTTCTGTCATTTCGGGAAAAATTCCGTCCAACAGGACGCTTACGTTTTCTTTCGTGGCGAAATCTCCCTTGAAATGGAAGCCAAGCGATGTAACGCCGCTTTCCACCAACAGTTTTTTAGCCTTTTCGTTTGCCGCCTTAAAGTCCTTTACATCAATGTCTTGCCGCACCAACCAGTCGTTACTGACTTTTGTGCCTCTGACGTAGGGAAATTCGCCCGGAAGCGATTGCGCCGTTTTCAGATTTTCAATGTCTTCGGCTGTGTAAAAGGCGTTTACATTAAATCCTTCGCCGGTTTTCCAAATCATTTTTTTCTCGTAAGGCACGTCTTTCAGATCAACCTTAATCTTATCCACCCATTCCTGAGGCGTAACGGGCGGAAATTCCGAGAATAACTTTTCATTCGTTTCTGCCATATTTTTTTATTAAATAATTTTCAATTTCATTTATTCACTTTATAGACCCAAGCATCTTTATGGTGAGTCGTTTGCCGCAATTTATCCTTATATTGATTGGCGGACGTTTCGGTAACGAATCCCTGCAAGTACACGCGGAAATGCCCGTCGCTGACATGGATTCCCGCTATTTTGGCTTCCTGCCCCTTCAGCGTTTTGATAAATCGGTTTGCCCGCGCTTTCGTGTCGAAACTGCCGATGATTACGTAGAAATTTTTGGGTTGCGCCGGCTTGACGGCGGTCGTCGTGGAGGCGGATTTCGTTGATGCCGGCTTGGTTTCGGCGGTTTCCGACTTTTTTTCGGAGGCAACCGCAGCATTGGCGGTAACGTCCGCCGCTTTTTTCGTTTCAACAGCGGGCATCGCTTCCGGTTTTGTTTCCGGTTTCAGCGTATTTTCTGCTAAATCAACAGGTTTCTCACTCTCAACTTCCGGATTTTGGGCGGCGATTTCCGGATTGGAATTTTGGGATTGCTGACTTTTCTCAAATGCCTCATTGATAATATCATCCGCCGTTTTTTTCGGTATCAATTCCTGCGGAACAAAACTTGCCTTGTAGGAATCCTTATTCACATCCTTCACGGGCGTGGTAATGAACAGGAACAACAATATTGCTGCCGCCGCCGCCACTGCCGCGCGGATGAAAGTTTTGGTTACCGGTATTTTATACAGGATATTTCTGTTTTCTTCTTCCTCTTCATCGTTAACAGGCTGAACCGTAGAAAATTGTGGAGTTACGACCGGTGCGCCGCTTACCGGCTGTTTGCGGTTTTGAAGCGGCAGGAAATGAAATATCGGCAATCCGTAATAGGATATATTATATTGTATATCAGCATTTTTAGCAGCCATGAAAACCATCCGTTCGTCGTCGGAAACAAAAACGCCCGTCGTTCCGAACAGCAACTCGCCTTCATTTTCAAGCGTATTTTTCAGCAGCGTAACATCGTTTTTAACAAGCAGTTGCGCCTTGTTGTAATTCAAATCATACATCTGCATGTACGATTCAACCAGCAACCCGTCATTGTGCGTCAGCGACCGGTTGAAAACGACTTCCTTTTTGGGCGGGAAAAACATGCCTGCGTCGGCATGGTGAGACGAAAATATCGTTTGAAGGACAAATCCTCCAAAATCAGGTATAATCACGCAATCATGCAGTAACAGCAACCTCTCAATATGTTCAACCAGCCTGTTCATAAGCGCAAAAACTTATGTTTTTGACATATTTCGGTTGCAAATATATGTATAAAAATTTAATTTACAAAAAAATGTGG
>JAITMT010000542.1 GCA_031277235.1 Tannerella sp. | reverse complement strand
GCTACTGAGGTTTTTTCAGTTTGTGAAATTAGGTTTTTTTCAAATTTTCAAATCCTCAAATTTTCAAATTTTTCCACAGAAAACGTTCCGCCACCTGCGTTTATGAAAATCCGGATTTTTTATATACCTAAGATAGATTTTTCAAGAGAAACAATCCTGCAATTTTTTGAGATACGGGATACGGAACAAAAATATTTTATTCTCCTCCCGTAATAAATTATCAAACAAGCATTTGAAATAATATTGATGATTACTTGTCTCTTTATTTCAAGCGATTTACGGAACGGCACAGGTTATTTCCTGCATGTATTTTACAAAAAGAATCATCGCCGGTTTGAAAGACCGGACAGACACAAAAACAGAAAGTGTAACAAATGTTACACTTTTATGATTTCCGCCCGTCTATCTTTGCAATTATTACAAAAGAGTTTTTAATGTAAAATATTTAATATATAGTTTAATAAGTAACAAGAAATGAAGAAATTTAGAATTACAGGAGTAGCAACTCTATTTATCACTGCGGCGGTATTTTTTGCCGCTCCAATGTCAGCCCAGACGCTTACTTTCAATGCACAAAAGTCAAGCATTTTAATTAAGGGAGATTCAAACCTCCACGATTGGGAACTCAAAGCATCCGAAGTCCACGGCGAAGCCGTAGTAGATGCAACAGCGAAGGAACTCAAGTCCTTAACCGTTGATTTGCCGGTAACAGCCTTGAAAAGCGACGAAGGCTCCATGATGGACAATCAGACCTACAAAGTCCTCAAATCCGACAAAAATCCGAAAATCGTTTTCAAGATGACGTCGGTTACAAGTTTCAGTATCGGCGCCGACAAAACGATTAATGCCACAGTGGCAGGCACCTTATCCGTTGCCGGAACGTCAGGTCCCGTTACCGTTACCGCGACAGGAAAATCTTCGGGTGCAAACAGTTACGTATTTACCGGCACGGTTCCCATGAAATTAACGTCTCTGGGCATAAAACCGCCTACGGTGCTGCTGGGAACCCTGAAAGTGAAGGATGAGATTTCCATGGAGTTTTCAGTCGTTGTGGACGGCATCAGTTCAAGCGCCCTCTAAATAAGACATACAATAATTATATACACAATTAAAAAAAAACATTTTTATGAAAAAATCTATTTTACTTTTCGCAGTTCTTTTTACTGCGTTTTCGAGTTATGCCCAATTGCGTCCCGGTGATAAAACAGGGATTAATGTTTTTGAAGCGCCTAAAAGCGATGAAGAGTTTGAGCATCTGAAGATTGAATTTGGCGGAGGTTTTACCGCTGCGTTTCAAGCCCTGGATCATGAGAACAAATCAACAACGGACGCTACCAAGTTGATGGACTTGACCGGCGGTTTCGCCAATCCGGCGGCTAATTTGGGTATTAAAGCCTATTTATCCGATGGAATCACGTTGAATATGGATGTATATCTGGCTGAACGGCACCACCACGACACCTGGGTGAAGGGTGGATTTATACAGATAGACAAAGTTCCCTTTATCAAATGGGACTTGCTGGATTTGCTCATGAATTTTACGACCGTGAAACTCGGACAGTTTGACGTCAACTATGGAGATGCGCATTTCAGAAGGTCGGACGGCGGCAATTCCATTCAAAATCCATTCATAGAAAATTACATCCTGGATGCTTTTGCAACGGAAATGGGAGCAGAAATTGATTTGCGACTCAACCACCTCCTCGCATCCGTATCCCTGACCAACGGCATGTTGAATCCGGAACTGACAAAACTGAGACCGGCTGCAAATTCGAAATCCAACGGCAAGCGCAACCCTTCCTTTATCGCAAAACTGGGTTACGACAATCAATTTACCGACGATTTCAGATTCCGCATAACGGGTTCGATTTATACCACGAAAGGTTCCGGGTCAAACACGCTGTATGCCGGCGACCGCACCGGTTCTCACTATTTTGGCGTGATGGATCCCTATTTTGCCACTTTTAATGCCGATGGCACCGGCGCGACCACCAATTCAACCTCCGCCGAATCGCCGTCCACAAGCGGACGCTACGCTCCGGGTTACGGAGATAAAGTGACGGCCATGATGGGCAATTTATTCCTGAAATACAAGGGACTGGAACTTTTCGGCACGCTGGAAAGCGCCAAGGGTCGCGGTTTGAATGAACAGGAAGAACGCAAAACCAGCCAGTTGGCGGGCGACTTGATTTACCGCTTCGGCTCGTCGGAAAACTTCTATATCGGCGGACGTTACAATACGGTAAAATCCAGACCGTCCGGAGCGGCATTTACCGAAGACGTTACCATCAACCGCATTGCAGTAGCTGCCGGCTGGTTCCCCACGAAAAACCTGCTGACAAAAATTGAATATGTGAATCAGGAATATAAGGACTATCCCACCACAAACATCATGAACGGCGGCAAGTTTAACGGCGTTGTTTTTGAGGCAGTTATCGGATTCTAACTTTTATCTGTTTTCGGAATTTTGTTGATGCCCAGGTATTTTTTGACCGTTCTGCTTTTTTTAGCGTCCCTTCCGGGATTTTCCCAGAAAGTTGCGACGCAATTGCTGGATGAGAGTTGGATAGCGATTAACGGACGGTCGAATATCGTTGATTTCAGTTTTCATCAGGCAGCGGATAATTTCATCAAGAAAACGATGTCTTTTACCGCCAGCCGGATGGATACCAGAGTCCGGTTTTCGGAAAACAGGCTCTCCATCGAAGTCAAAAAGTTTAATTCGAGTAATAAAATGGCTTTGAGGGATTTCTTCAAACTTGTTGATGCAGAGAAATATCCCCATATTCAAATAGAACTCGACTACGTAGAGACGGCGCGGGGAGATACGTTGGTACAGAAAGGCGATGTTTACGCAGATACGCACATAGATATTGTCATTGCAGGTGTCGAAAACAAATACGATTTTCCGGTTAAAGTATTCAACGAAGCGAACAAACTCACATTGACCGGGAGCAAGAGAATCAATATCGAGGATTTTGGATTGGCGCCTCCCAACGAATTATTCGGCTTGGTCAGAGTCAGTGAATGGATTGAGATTGAGTTTCAGATTAATTTGCTGGTGGATGTAGAGTTTTAAGATTTATAACCGTAATGCACAAGCATGGACAAGACTTGTCTGCCGGAAACCGGCAGGCAAGTTTTTGGTTTAATAAAACATCCAATTACGGTTAAAAAATCATATTTTTGCCCGTTATCCCTCAAAAAATCATAAAATTATGCGGTTTTGAGATAATTTGCGTACCTTTGTGCCGATAATTCAGCGTAAATACTTATAAATTAAGATAAAAATGAAAAACATAGCCTTTGCTTTCCTCTTTGCAACCTTGCTATTACAATGTACGGGTAGCGGTCAAACCGCCGATATACCGGCTGATGATCAAACGGCAAAGATTGATTCAATAATTGAAATATCTAAAAAACGGATGAATGAGAATTCCGATTCAGCGAAAATCCTACTTGAGCAGTTGCTGTTATCTTCTAAAAATGATATCAGCAAAATAAATGAAGGTAAGATATATCTTCTAATCGGACAAATTTATTCTGCAAAAAAGGAGATTGAAAAGAGTGATTCTCTTTACCGGAAAACGATACAGATTTTAGACAATACAAATGATCCTTGTTTATTATCGTCTGCATATATGAATTTAGGTATTAATCAAAGTAAAAAAGGGAATCAATTATCTGCCATAGAATTTTACAAAAAGGCTGAAGAAATGATTGAGAACCAGGCAAATAATTGTGATAATATGCAGAGCCCCATCTATAATGGCTTAGGATCGTCGTATGAAAAAATCGGAAAACCGGACTCGGCAAAATACTATTTGGAAAAAGCCTTTGACTATGCGAAAGAAAAAAATGATAAACAAATGATGGCTAATGCTCTTGTTAATATGTGTGTCCTTCTGCACCGTTATAAAGAATTTGAGGTTGTGAAAAATAATTTGATTCAAGCTATTGGTTTATATGAGGAAGTGAATAATAAAATGGGGCTGATCGGCGCTTATCAAAATCTCGGCGTTGCTTACATTGAGACAAAGAACTATGATAGTGCATTGTCTTATTTAGAAAAGGCGGACAGTCTTTCTACATTACTTAATCTACCCGGAAGAAAGACGTCGATCTATCATAATATGGGTAGGATTTATTATGAGAATAAAAATTACAAGAAAAGTTTGGAATATGAGAATAAATCGTTGGAAATTAAAATGGAGTTTAATGATTCGGCAGGAATAGCGTTTTCACAGAACGCATTAAGCGCTATATTCACTGAAACCGGCAACTATAAAGAAGCAAAAGAGATGGCAGAAAAAGCAATAAACTATGCACAACATACAAATAATCCAGTTTTACTTTTATCGTTGTATCAAACGTTGTCGGAAGTACTCATCCGTTCCGGCGAAAAAGGAGAAGCGCTTGAAGCCCTTTCAAAAAAAGAAGAATTGCAGGATTCAATTTTTTCCAAACAAAAGATTGAAGCCGTCCAGGAATGGCAGGTGAAATACGAGACCTTGCAGAAAGAAACGGAAATACAATTGCTAAAAGAGCGGCAAGAGACACAACAAAAGGCAATATTGTTGTACATTATAATCATCTTTCTTTTGATAGTCGCGGTAATCTTAGGCATTGCATGGATCAATAATTTCCGAAAAAAAACGAAGATGCAGTTGGAACAGTTAAAATATCGGACGGTTAAATCAAAATTTATGCCTCACTTCATCGGAAACGTTCTGAATTCAATCAACTATCTCATTATTAAAAATCCAGATATCGCTCAAAAATATATAGCTGATTTTTCAACATTTACAAATCAGTCGCTTTTCAACGCAGACAAGTTTGACCGCACGCTGGAAGAAGAAATTACTTATGCTGAAAGTTATCTGGAACTGGAAAAACTGCGTTTTGAAGAAAAATTGAAATACGAAGTATCGGTAGCACCCGGAGTAGATATCCAAAAGAGGATACCTACCATGATATTGCATACTTTTTGCGAAAACGCCATCAAACACGGGTTGCGGCCCAAACCGGAAGGCGGACGAATTACGATCCGGGTCTATTCCGAAGCGGATTATGTGATACTCTCCGTAGAAGATGATGGAATCGGCAGAAATAAAGCACAACAACTCCGTACCGGAGGTACCAAAGAGGGTTTGAAAATCGTTCAACAACAACTGGAAATTTACAATCGGAAACAAATAAAACCGGCTTATCTCCAAATCATTGACCTGTCCGATGAGACCGGAGAGCCTTCAGGTACCCGTTTTGAATTGCATATGCCATGAAAGTTGCGTGAAAAGTCAAAAATCTTTTACCGCACAGGGCACAATAGATTCGATCACAGATCCTTTGCAACAAAGTCTAATGTCCCAATTCCCTGACTTTGATGCTTCGGAAAGACACTTCATTGCCATGATCCTGCAGCAGGATACGTCCGGCGTGCGCTTCGCCGAAGAGTCCTTGCTCGTTGTAACTCTTTGCGGCATACTTGCTTCCCTTCACCAGTTCCCGAAACAGCGGCGAGCAGCGTTGATATTCTACTGTTTTGAAGCCGTTTAGCCAATGTTCCACATGGTCGCTGGGGAAAACTTTAATAACCGCCAGATTCCACTGTCCCACGCCGTTGAAACGCACATTTTCGGGTGCAATCAGGTCGTAAAGTCCCGCACACTTGCGACTTCCCTCAAACGTGGTAAACAGTTTGGCGTCCGGATGTTCGCGATCGTCTAAAATCTGATATTCAAGACCGTAAGCAGAGCCGCTGTGTTTTTCCGCTTCCGTAACGAAATATTTGACGCCGCTGTTGGCGCCTTTCGTAATCTTAAATTCGAGGCTCAGTTCAAATGCCGAAAATTCGCCGTCCGTAACGATGTCTCCGCCATTCGTTGATTCCGTGCCGTCGGAAGTGAGCACCGTGATTGCGCCGTCTTCCACTTTCCAGCCCTTCGCCGGAAAAGTCTCCGCAAAAGCGCCACGCCAGCCGTCCGTTGTCTTGCCATCGAAAAGCAAGCGCCATCCGGCTTCCTGTTCCGCTTGGGTAACCGTGTTCGGCATACGGTTTATTT
>JAITMT010000534.1 GCA_031277235.1 Tannerella sp. | reverse complement strand
GTTTTATCCAACGGATGCCAGGGCAGATTCATCAACCCGAAATAGTCGAAAAGCCGGCGTAGCGGCTCCCCTTCTCCCAGACCGCCGACATAGTGAAAACCGGTATCAAACGTATGTTTTCCGCGTTTGAAAGTCTGCAAACAACCGCCCGCCTGTGCATTTTTCTCCAACACACATACGTTAAATCCGTGTTTGGCAAGGATATAAGCGCATTGCAATCCTCCCAATCCGCTACCGATGATGACTATGTCGTATTTTGCCATTTCTATTCGATTAAAAACCAAACCAAGCCAAGCCACCCCCCCTTTCCCTTCGAGACTTCCCCCACAAGGGGAAGAAAAAAGAATGATTTCCAAGGTCTTCTGTTATCCATCTGTTTAACGTGTCCCAAGTCCCCCTGAGGGGGATTCAGGGGGCTTTCAGGCTTCCTTTCTTATAATCAACGTAGAATTTGTCCCGCCGAAACCAAACGAATTGGAGAGAAACATATCAAACTGTTTATCAACCCGTTGTGCAGGAATATTCAGATTGGCAGAGGCTTCGTCGGGATTTTCAAAATTCAGGTTCGGCGCGATAAATCCGTTTTGCATCATCAACATCGAATAAATGATTTCGCTGGCGCCTGCCATCCACATTTCGTGTCCCGTCTGTGACTTCGTCGAGGTTACTTCGGGTTTGTAATCGCCGAAAACCGCATCAATGGCGAGGGCTTCGTTGTGGTCGCCGATGGGCGTGGAAGTGGCGTGGGCATTGATGTATCCGATTTCGCGAATGTCAATACCAGCCTGCCGGATTGCCATGTGCAGCGAGCGGCTCGGACCATCAACATTGGGAACGGAAATATGGTCTCCGTTGGACGAAAAACCGTAGCCCAGCACTTCCGCCAGAATCGGCGCGCCGCGTTTTTTCGCCGACCCGTAACTTTCAAGAATCACGGTTGCCGCGCCGCCACCCGGCACCAGACCGTCGCGGTCGCGGTCAAACGGTCGAGAGGCTTTTGTCGGTTCGCTTTCGCGCACGGAAAATGCGCTGATACCGTCGAAACTTCCTATGGATAAGGGATTTACCTCCTGCGCGCCACCGCAAATAACGGTTTCCTGCAAGCCGTTGCGAATCAACAAAGCCCCCAAACCGATCGCGTGCGAGCCGCTGGCGCAAGCCGCAGACACGGTCATATTCATGCCTTTCAACCTGAAAATGCACGACAGATTCATCGTAACCGTCGAGTTCATGGACTGGAAAATGGAACCGGAGCCTATCAGCATCGTATCTTTCTTTTCACGCATAATATCAGCGCTTTGCACAACGGCTTCGGCGCTGCTGTCGTTGCCGTAGAAAATGCCGACTTCATGTGAATCCATATAATCCTGCTCTAAACGTGCGTTTTGCAGCGCTTCGACCGTCGCCATGTAGGCGTATTTTGCCTGTTCGGGCATGTAAACGCGCTGATTTCGATTGAGAATGCCTTTCAAATCAGGCACTTCTAACTGCGCCGTCAAAGCCGACCGGAAGCCCATTTCCTTGCGTGCAGGGTCAAAAACAATGCCCGATTTGCCGTTGTACAGCGAATCCCGCACTTCGTCAAGATTTTTCCCCAGACAGGAATAAATGCCCATTCCTGTGATTACTACTTTGTTGTTCATCTCTGTTTCAATTTAAAAAGATGGCAAAAGTATTAAATTCAACGGAGAAATGCAACTTTTAGGAAGAATGACTCTCAAATTTTAATTGCAGGGACAAAAATTCTTCCGTATATTTGCAGCAATAAAGCAAAACAGGCATGATAAACGATACGAAACGGCTTTCAAGACTGACCGCAATTCTGACGCAGTTGCAAACGAAACGGCTCTTGACGGCTACAGAACTGGCAGACAAATTTTTGGTAAGCATCAGAACCATTTACAGGGATATCCGGACGTTGGAACAGGCAGGCGTTCCCATAGCCGGAGAAGCGGGCAAAGGTTATTCCCTGGCTGACGGTTACCGAATACCTCCTGTAATGTTTACACAGCAGGAAATCAATGCTTTACTGACGGCTCAACAATACTTCCGAAATAACGCGGACAAGTCCGCCTACAACGACCTGACGAACGTTGTAGCCAAGATAAAAGCGATCATTCGCTATTCCGAGAAAGAGAAAGCCGAAAAACTGGAACAGCGAATGCATATTTTTCGAGGCGAACAGACACACGAGACCAGTCTGTTATCCGGCATTCAGTTGGCAATTACCAATTGTCGGACGCTGAAAATAAAATATCACGCCATTTATTCCAACACCGTTACCGACAGATTTGTTGAGCCACTGGGCGTTTATCTGACCAAGGAAAACTGGATAATGGTTGCGTTTTGCCGGTTGAGAAATGAATTGCGGGAATTTCGTATTGACAGAATATTGAATCTGAGTACCACTACAGACACATTTTCAGACCGTCTTTTTTCATTTGAAGAATATTTTAATTCATTCTGCGAAAAATAATTTTTCCTGCTGACATACCTTTGTCATTAACCGCCCCTACTTTTGCAGAAAGTTTTACATTAAAATTTAAAAATATGATTAGAGTAAGCAACAATTTTGCAAAAGCAATGGAATTTACAAGTTTCAGGAAAAAGGAAACCGCAACGGACGACGAATTGATAAATGCGGTTTTAAAATTTGAAACGGTATTGGCAAAACAAAACGGTGTTATTTTTCACTGTTTGGTTCGAAATTTTAACAATGAATATGCAAATGTTCTCTTTGCCGGGAATATTGAACATCTTCATGCGTTGAGCAAGGACATTTTTTCATTCCGGGAAGCCCTGGACTTTTTCGCATTGATTGAAAATGACAGTGCGAAAATGCAATTTCACGAAATTCTTAAAACGGATTTCAGTGTGCCGGAAGGATTCGCCGGCATGGAATGCGGCACTTTTTCCTTGAAAGACAGTTCCGGCATGGACATGTTTATCAAGGCGTCGGAGGAGATGGAAAAATACTATCTCGAGGCGCTTGATAATAATCTGGGACATTTCATCGGCAGAATGGAGGATAAAATTTCGGAAATTTCCATAGGAAAAACCTATGCAAAAACAAAACAGGAATGCTACGGATATTATGAAAATCAATACGGTCAATCCTTTCTTGATTTGGCAGATTTATCAGCAGCTGAACTTGATTTCTGGTATTTAATTGCGTGAAAAATGATGCATCCGTGTTGAGCGAAGTGTATTTTGTGACGGTTAATAAATTGATTGTGAGATGATAATGGAGAGAATCGGTCTCTAACAGGAATCCTAACCCTAACAGTGTTCAAAATCCTGTCAGAGTCGTAGAGACGGGGCGCGCCCCGTCTCTACCCGTTGTCACCTTGCTTTTGGCCTCGGCGCAGGCAAGAGAGCCTATGCCGGGCAAGGGTTTTTATGCACTCAAAGTTACATAAACATTATCTTCGCGCACCACGACAGGCAACTGGGGCAAGGCTTTTTTAGGGGGACCTTTCACCACTTCCCCGTTTTCCGGATTGAAAACTCCCTTGTGGCAGGGACATAAGAATTGCTTTGTATCCGGAACATAATTAACCTTACAACCCATGTGGGTACATTTTTGGCTATAACATTTCCATTGGTCTTCAGCCAAACGGATTAAGATATATGGCTTTTTACCTTTCTTGTCGGTAGTGAAAGAGCGCGTTTCGCCGACTGCCAATTCGGAAACCGGGCAAACCAAATGTTCATTTTCCTGACCCGTTTGGGAATACACGGAAGTCATTCCCAGGACTAAGCCTCCGGATATCATGCACAGCGATTTCGTGAATTTTCTGCGTGAAATAAGTGTCATTTCATCGGACACCACCGGAAAATCCGGTTTCCATACAGACATTTTGTTTTTTTCTGACATCTTGTTTTATTACTTTAAATATTTATACTCAATCCCTATCTTCCTTGATAGATTGTGGCAAAGATAGTGTTTTTTACTATTTCGTCAAAAAATCCGCCATACTTTTCAATCAAGATTTTTCCC
>JAITMT010000067.1 GCA_031277235.1 Tannerella sp. | reverse complement strand
TCTCCACCGTCTGTCAGCGGACGGTCGTTTTCGTCCATGAAACTTTCCGATTCGACGTGGAACTGGTATTTTCTTCCGGAGAGTTTGTTGATGATGATGTAGAGTTTCCCCGATTCGTTGTAGTAGCGGAAGTTGTTGTATTTCCGGGCAGCCGTGCACCATTGCGTACCTTTGCCGTACAGAACGCTTGCAGCCCTTGTTTTGGGATGGATAACCGTAAAGACAAAGTCCTCGAAGAGTTTTTCGGCTTCGCTTTCCCGGATGTTTCGCACCTTTTCGGTTTTGCTTTTTACCTCGATAAACGGCTCGATAATCCGGTACATGTCGGGCAGCGATTTGTAATGATTCAAGTCCGTATCGGGCAGTCTGCGCATCCTGGACGCCTTGTCGAAAACGGCGATGTAATCCGTTGCCTTGTACAAGTCTTCCATTTTCAAATATTTACGCCTGTATAAATCAAGCATCCATTTGGCGTATTTGCCGAGTTTGTCCCGCTGTAAACTGCTCGAAACGGCATCTGCCGACACGATTTTCTCAAAGTCCGGCGAAGCAATATCGTGATAATATTTTCTGTAAATTTCAGACGCGCGCATGGGTTTTATTTTTTTCGGCAAAGATACAAACTTCACGCGTCAAAATTTGCCGGAGGACGGGGAAAAAGTTTTGAACAGGCAGGAAATCCGGGGTTGTCCCAAAAGTCTTTATTTTTATTATTATTTTATTCAACCGTCCAGTTTCAAATCGCACATTCAAGTCACAAATGCAACTTTTTCGTTGCAAAGATACTTCAAAAAATTCATAGGGTGTTAAAAAAGCCGTTTTTTTCGGAACAATTGCCGGATTAAGCAGTTTACATTTCCGTTGCAGCCTCTTTTGCAGGATTTATTGATTCATAATTTTTCAAGAATCTCCCGTATATCATATTTATAAAACACGTCTGACATATAATCCAATGTATAAAGGCGTCCATTGACAACGTCAATATCGAATACCTGGGAGAAATTATTCAAGTTAAGTTGTGCCAAAGGGTCTCCGTTCCAGTCAAAAAGCAGAATGCTGGAAAATCGTGTCCTTTCCCGCCAGTTGTGTGACATTTCATTGGTAAATACAACACCCCAAAAACGGGAAAACAACCGTAAATCGGAAAAGGTATCCATCCTGTCTCTAAGGTTTTTATCTTGAATTTCATCCATGTTATCCAATCGCTTGCCTATACAGATCGTTTTTTGGAATGAACCGTCTATTGAATACATATTGATGTAATTTAAATGAGCAGGCATTTCGACGATGAACTTGTTTTTAGAATCATATTTCGTGCCTGTGGAAAGAATGTTATAATCTTCGTGCTCTCTTATTTTAGCCAAATTTAATCTTTCAAAATGAGACGGTGTGATTCTTTCCCCGTTCACCGACATATATCTGATTTGTTGCGTTTCCCGGCTACTCAATTCTTTACAAAAAAAAGTTGAACTGTCTATCATGACAAAATTGAATATTTCCAGCGGGAGGGAATCACGAACCGTTTCAATACATAAACGATTGTTCTTGAAGGATTCATCAATGTTCATTTCATAGATTTTTCCTTTATGAAAATGATAAATACCGGCGAACAATTCTCCATTTTTCTTGAAAAATTTAACTTGCCCAATATCAGGATTTTCATAGAACTCGTAAGGACCTTGTCCCAGCGTAAGAAATTTTCCTAAATAACGATAATCGGGCAGGGACAGAAAAGACCAAAGGCCTTCCTTATCTCCGGTGGATAAAATTAACAGTGAGTCATAAATACGAAAATCGTTTACCCCCAGGATGTCCATACTCTCAAGGTCAACTTCGACCCCGTTATTCAATGAAAATGTCCGGGGAAATGTATCTACATACCGGATTTCCTCAAAAACCATATAATCTGACGGTCTGCTACAACTAACAATCAGTCCTGTTGAGAATATGAATAATATGGATAAAATGATATTTTTGTTCATACGAAATGATATTTTTTCAAACAATTAAAATATAAGCGAATTTCGGCGCAGGAGAAAGCGTAGAAGACCATGGCGGTATGCAGATAGAAAAAGATAAACGCAGATTCCTGCCTGCGTAAACCTGTAAGAATCTGCGTTATCCGTATGCCGGATTTTTCAAAAATCCCACCGGATAGCGGCGGTAGGGATGGCAAAAAAGCCGTCGTGTACGGCAAAATTATTTCCCAACTCCACTTCCGAACCGATGCTCAGGTTGAATTTCTCGTCCACGCCGCTCATTTTGTTGAAATGCAGCCATATTTGTGGCTCCGCCAGAAAAATGTAGTCGCCGACAGCCGTCTTTTCTTTCCAGAAATCGGCAAAACCCGTGAAAGTCAGCAGATTGTTTTTGGCAAAATTCACGTACCATGTTCCCGTGATCTGAAAATTGTGCGGCTTGTCAAACGGCTGTTTCTGAATGTGTTTGTACAGAGCCATCAGCGAATATCCCGCGTTGAAATCGGCTTTGTTCCACGAATAGGTCGCGCCGAGCATGTAGGCGTTTTGGAAACGTGCCGCGCCGAAACCGTTGTCGGGAATCTCAAAAGAGGTCAAACCGCCGTTGTATTCAACGTGCACCGAAATCGGACCTTGCCAGAATTTCAACTCGCGGGCGATTTCGAAATAAGCCCCTGCAACGCCTTTCGACGTATAATCCATGTCAATAAAGAAAAACGTGCTTCCCCACTTGTCGGGTCTAAACATTTCGACCGTCGTGGTAAGAACCGGGCGACCGGTGTATTCTTCATACATGGAGCCGCCGAAATCATAGTGCAACTGGATGTTCTGCGCATTCATCGCCAATGCGGAAACAGCGAAAATAATCGCTAACAATACTTTTTTACATTTCATACAAATATATTTTTATAGTTAAAGTCTCGAAATCGGGCGCATAATTACAAAAAAAAACGTAATAAAAATGAAAAACACTTAAAAATTTTTCAACACTTCATTTTGTTATCCCCGCAAATCGCCGTATCTTTGCAGTTGAAAAAGGAGCAGATAAAAACGTGAATCTCATTGTAGAACAGGGAAATACAAAAATAAAAGCGGCTGTTTTTGAAAACGGACGGATAGCGGTATTTGTTTCGGGCGATGCGGGCGATTATGAAATTGTCGAGCAATTGCTTGAAAATAAGAATATTAGGCAGGCTATCATTTCGTCGGTCGTAGATGTTGAAAACTTTTTTGTTGAACAGTTGAAAACGGCTGTTTCGCGCCTGATTTTTTTGGACGAAAATACGCCTCTCCCGATCAAAAATGCCTACGAAACGCCTGCCACGCTGGGAAAAGACCGTCTGGCAGCCGTCGCGGGAGCCAACTTTTTGAAGCCGGACAGCAATCTTTTAGTCATTGATGCGGGTACGGCTATCACTTACGAATTTATTGATTCCCAGGGAGTTTACGCAGGCGGAAACATTTCTCCCGGACTGACCACACGCTTCCGCGCACTGCATCATTTCACGGGAAGATTGCCGCTGGTGCAGGAATCGGAAAAAGTACCGTTTATCGGCTCCAACACTGCCGAAGCCATCATGGCAGGCGTGGTAAACGGCGTCGTTTTTGAAATGGACGGATACATTGATTTTTTCAAAACGCAATACCGTGATTTTTATGTTTTTTTAACAGGCGGACATGCGCAATATTTTGAAAAACGATTAAAAAATCACACCTTTGCAGACCCGAATTTAGTTTTAATTGGATTAAACAGAATATTAGAATACAATGCAGACAAAGAATAAATCGTTAGTAATCATATCCTTAATGGCTCTGATGAGTCTTTCGGCATATGCGCAAAACAGTACAAATTCGCCCTACACGCGCTATGGCTACGGCAGAATGTCCGACCATTCCGTCGGTGCAGGCAGAGCCATGGGAGGAATCGGCATCGGTTTACGTTCGCCGAGACAGATTAACCCCATGAATCCCGCTTCCTATTCGAGCATGGACTCGATGACGTTCCTGTTCGACTTCGGCGCCACGGCGCAAATGTCGTGGTTCAGCGACGGCACGAACAAGCAGCGCGATTTCAACGGAAACGTTGATTACATGGCAATGCAATTCCCGCTGCACAAGCAAATTGCGTTGAGCGTGGGGCTGCTGCCGTTTTCGTCGGTGGGATACAGTTTCTTCAACAGCGGCGAAACGGACGGGCTTCTCTATTCGGAAGCCTACATCGGTACGGGAGGTATCAATCAGTTGTACGGCGGTTTGTCGGTGGACGTCTGGAAAAAACGGCTGGCTGTCGGCGCCAACCTGAATTATCTTTTCGGAAATCTCAACAATGGCATCACAACCGGATACGGCTCATCCAATCCGTTCAGTGTCATCAATAGCA
Organism: Tannerella sp.; assembly: GCA_031277235.1. Classification (GTDB taxonomy): domain Bacteria; phylum Bacteroidota; class Bacteroidia; order Bacteroidales; family Tannerellaceae; genus Tannerella. The sequence goes on along the minus strand of JAITMT010000067.1, from coordinate 3,767 downwards.
GGAGATTGAGAGTCTATGATCTGGATTTCGATTTCGGACTGCAATATACGCATCCCGTCAGTAAAACCGACAATCTGGTGGTGGGACTTATTTTTTCTCCCAAAAACGGTTTGAAAAACGAAAACATACAAACCATCAGCAACGGTCAGACGCAAACCACGGCGGACACCACTACCGACAGGATTTACGAACTGCCTGCCGAATACGGCATCGGTTTCACATACGCCAGAGACGACAAGTTCATCATCGCCGCCGACGTCTCGTATCAGGAATGGAGCAAAATCACCTTCAACGGCGCTACGGACAATTTCAACGACCGGCTGAAAATCGCCGCCGGTTTTGAATATCTGCCGAACCTCTATTCCCGACCGCTCTATAACCGCATGAGATACAGAGCCGGCGTGAATTACACCAATTCGTACATCAATATCAACGGCAACGGCTACAGGGAACTCGGCGCGTCGCTCGGCGTCGGCATCCCCACCACCCCGCTCAACAACCGCATTTCCTACATCAATTTTTCTTTTGAATACGTAAAAATCCTGCCCGACGTAAAAACAATGATTCGGGAAGATTATGCCCGTATCACGCTGAGTTATACCTTCAACGAACTGTGGTTCTTCAAATTCAAAGTGAATTGATGCTTCGGAAGCCCGTCATATTGCTGCTTGTCGCCGCGGCACTTTCCGGCGTCCTTTCCTGCGGAAGCGAAAAGCGGGAACAAATTGAAATAGCATTCAATCCCGATTCGACCTACACGTATAAATCAACGAACGTGGTTTCGTTTATTTCGGATTCGGGCACTACGCGCTATAAAATCATTGCGCAAACCTGGCTGATGTTCGGACTGGCAAAAGAACCTTACCAGTTTTTTCCCGATGGCGGATACCTGGAAAAATTCGATTCCGTGTTCAACGTCGAAGCCAGCATCCGGGCAGACACAGCCTACTATTATGAGCGGCAAAAATTATGGCGACTGGACGGGAACGTTGATATTTCCAATTTCGAAGGTGAGCGTTTTCAGACGTCGCAAATGTTTATTGACGATATGAAGGGTATCATGTATTCCGACGCCTATATCAAAATAACAAGACCGGATGGATTTGTCGAAAACGGCATCGGTTTCCGTTCCAACCGGGACGTGAGCGAATGGGAAATCTATCATGCGCATGATGTGGACATACCGTTTGAGGATAAACGCCGCGTGCCGGGCGACAGTATTGCCGTTGCGGATAGTTTGCAGTAAGTCCATTGCTCCGGCTAATATTATCATTGATAAAATTTCCGAATCTCCTTCGGTAGAACTTTTATCTTCCATTGGAGGGAAATCTGAAAAAAATATTTACCTTTGTCCCAATTTATAATTAAATCTATGATAAACCGCCGTCATTTTCTTCGCAATACTTCTTTGGCATTTTCCGGAGCGATGCTTGGAAGTTGTAGTTTGTCCGGAACTTCGCCTGCAAAAACGCAACCGGTAACTTCGCTTGCCGAAAAAGCAAAAAACGCCATGTTAGCCATGCAACGCGCATCGTGGGAACAGGGAACTGCCATACAGGCAATGATTGAATGCGCCGATTATGAAATGCTTCGCCTGCTGGTGAACGAGGCGGTGCTGCGGCAAGCGCCCGACGGTCGCACCTGCATGCTCGGCTCCGACAACAATGTTACCGACCCCGTTGCGGCGGGATACGGAATTTTGAAATGCCACGAACTGTTCGGCGATGAAAGGTATAAACAGGCTGCCGACCGGTTGTACAACTACTGCAAGAATACCGCGCCGAGAAATGACGCCGGAACGGTATATCACGTTAATAATCACCGGGAAATATGGAGTGATTCCATTTACATGCTCCCGCCGTTTCTGGCGGCATACGGGGATTACGACGAATGCCTGAAACAGATTCGCGGATACCGGGACTGCTTGTGGAACGCGGACAAAAAACTGTTTTCCCACCGGTGGAGCGACGACGAAAACCGCTTCATCAACGCTCATTGCTGGGGTGGCGGCAATGGCTGGGCGGCAGCGGCATTTGCCATTATTTACGAATTGCTGCCGGCTGAGCAACAGGCATATAAAACTGAAATTTCCGCTTACCTCGTAGAATTGCTCGACGGATTGCAAGCCGCCGTGCTTCCCGACGGTTTATTCAATGATTTTGTGGGCGAAGCGGATTCCTTTGTCGAAACCAACCTTGCGCAAATGGCGGCTTTTGCCATATTCAAAAGCGTAAAATCGGGCGCAATTGATGCAGAATATCTGGAATTTGCCCGGCAAATGAAAGCGGGCGCATTATCCAAAGTGGACGAATACGGCTACCTGCAGGGAGCGGCAGGCTCGCCGACTTTCAACGCGCCGGGAACATCCACCGAAGCGCAGGCGTTTTTGTTGATGATGCTGGCGGCGGAAGAAAAGTTAACTGCGTAAAGTGTAACAAAATCCTGTTCCTGTCCTCGTTATCCTTCTCGTTTTTGTGGTAAAGTTCAATAAAAACGATACGCTGTTCCGTTTAAAAATATGCGTAAATCAATCGGAATCCGGATTCCGTTCCGTTTCAAATCTTTGTCGTACTCACTCAGTGTTTCAAAATCCATCGCCGATTAGTCTTCATCTTCGTAAACTCTTACCGATTTGAGGACAAAGAGAAGCAATGTTTTATTTTCAAAAAGAAAATGTTCAATTTTAACGTAAAAAAAATAAAAAGCACGAAAATTCCCTTTTGAGACTTTTTCGTGCTTTCGTGTCTGTTTTCCTCTTTCGGAGGGGGGATTGGGGAGGCTCTTAAATTCTATCGTTTCACTTGCATCCCAAACCTCTTTTTTACCTAATTTTATAAACAAAACAACCTCAGTAGCAAGAAATTGCATTATCCCTCCCCGTCATCTCATTACCTCATTCTTTTGTCGGCTTTTGCTGTAAATAAATGAGGTATTGAGGTTTATAAATATATCGCACCTGGCTACTGAGGTCGTTCGGATTTGCGAAATAAAACTGTAATTGCTCCCCCTCCTTAGGCAGAGATGTCAAGTTCCAAAATAAATTTGGTATTACTTGGGCATTCCGTACGGAATGTATCGCTCGGTAGAAAGGTAATCCACACACAGCCTGCATTCCGTACGGAATGCACCCGACAACGGAATACATTTTCTACCGAGCGATATTCCCTACGGGAATAGAACTTGACAGCCCTCCCTCCTTAGGCAGAGATGTCAAGTTCTAAAATAAATTTGGTATTACTTGAGCATTCCGTACGGAATGTATCGCTCGGTAGAAAGGTAATCCACACACAGCCTACATTCCGTACGGAATGCATCCAACAACGGAATACATTTTCTACCGGGCGATATTCCCTACGGGAATAGAACTTGACAGCCCTCCCTCCAACTACACTCTACACTCTAAAAGAAAACCACTTGAGGAGTGGGCAGGGGGGAGGCTCTCTTTTATTACTTTCCCAGCATCTCCTGCGCCGCCAAAACCAAAAACATGTAATGTGACGAGCCGCCTCCCAGCACATATTCCACCTGCTGCCAGAGGTAGGGAAACTCCAGCAGTTCCGGGAAGTCGGGACGAATCAAAGCCGTGCCCGACACCACTCCGCCGGGAATATACGACCAGTCGGCGCGGTTCAGCCCGTAGCCCGGAATGGCGGATTTCACGCCTACGCCCGAAGCGAAAGACGCCGTATTGGAACCCGGATGGCATCCGAGAATGAAGTTAAGCGCATTGTACACCATGTCCGGTCCGAATGTTTCGGGATAGGCTG
>JAITMT010000419.1 GCA_031277235.1 Tannerella sp. | reverse complement strand
AAGTACCGAATTGCAGGAGTTGGTTCGATATGATTTTCCGTCATAAGTGATTTTTTCGGGAAACATTGAACTTAACAACTTGCATTTTACCTCAACCTTACCATCCCGCATATAGATATTCATATTGTTTATCAGTGAAATGGAATACTTCAATTTTGGTTCGAGATTGGAACGGTCAGGTGTTTCGTAAAGTTCAATCTTACTTTGCAATTCTGACATTTCCTTCCTGTATCGTTCCTGCATATCATTGAAAGCATCCTTTGTGATTTCACCATCCATAAACTTGTCCTGCAAGTTGTTCATTCTGACCTCAATTTTAGATAGGGCGGTGTTGAGGGTGGTTGCTTCATTTTTCTTTTCGACGTCCCTTTCACGTTTCAAATCACATAAGATTGCATTATATAAATTCAATACCTCCTTATTGGGTTTTAAACCTCCCGTGAAATTGACAAACTTGCCGATTGCGTCGTCTGCCCTGCATCTGAAATGTTTACCGTCCTTACTGCAATTGTAATAGAAATATGTACCTCCGTTTCCCCTGCTCTGTGCGCCCGTCATACTGGAACCGCAAACAGGACATTTCAGATATTTTCTTAAAAAAGCATCGGGGTGTATTTTTCTTGAAAGTTTAGGCGTTTTCTTCTTTTTGCCATCCAAGACATCCTGTACCTTCCAAAAAACATGTTCATCAATCATTGGCTGGTGTACGCCTTTCACATACTCTGCTTTTGTCCCCTTATATGCTGGTACATATACCTTTCCGATATAAAATCTATTTCTTAACATTTCCAAAAAAGAAGATTCGGGAACGTCAAAACCTTTTCGGGCAAACTGCCTTCTAATGTAACTAACCGTCTCGACACCCTTTGCAACTTCATTAAATATCTGCCTGATGTACTTTGCCTTTGCTTCATCAATTTCCACCCATTTGTTATATTTCCCGGTGTTTCGGTTTATGTAACCGCGGGGAGCCTTGTTTGAACATCTGCCTTCACGCAATGCCTGTATAATTCCGTCCCTTGTCGCTTCCGACCTTTTATCGTTGTCAATTTCGGGAAGTATCAAATATATTGCCAACAACGTTTTGTTTTCGGGAATTGAGAGATCAAGGGGATTTTCCATGGAATTGACCTCTATGCCTAAATCTGAAAAATAACGGATATTGGTCAAGGCGTATTCCAAGTTGCGGGAATACCTGTCCCACCGTGTAAATAGAATGGCATCAACTTTTCCCTTATTCTTTTGGCAGAATTTCATTATTTCCTGAATTTCAGGGCGGTTGAAATTTTTTGCGCTAAAGTCTTCCCTGTAAGGGATACCAACAACTGTATAACCCTTTATCTGACAATAAGTTCTCAAACTTTGTTCCTGAAAATCCAAACTGCCTCCCAAAGACTGTTCGTCACTGCTCACGCGACTGTATAAAATCACATTTTTATTCATAACTTTTTATTTTATAATTATTTAATCTTTTTTCTCATTCTCAATCTGCAATCCGGCTATCATGTACAGATATTCCCTTATTTGTCTTACCTGTTCATCCGTGTACTTCCGTTTTCCTTTGTTCAAAATCATTTTACACCGTTCCAACGATAACATTTTTAATATAAATCTATTCTCTTATCGGGTTGAGGACGACCCTTACCTTTTTCAAGAGGTCGGCGCTCCAAATGTTGAAGTCGCCAATTTCTACGGCTAATATAGGGATAATCTTTGAAAAAACAATATTTATGAAAAAATTTTTCAAAAAATTTCCCGGTTGTTTCAAATATCTTTCTCCCCCACAAGGAATGATTTTTCAAATACCGGCTAAATTTTTTATAATATTTTTTACAAAACATCTTTACATAACGGATGGGTGGTGGTACGGTTAATCCTCCGAAAATAAAAAAAGTAGGGAGTATACGAACGATGTATGAGGGAACTCCTAAAAGGAAAATGTACAAAAAAGAGAAAAAAATAAAAAAAATTACTTTTTGAGTTGGTAATCCAAAAAAAGTCCGTATCTTTCGCCCGTATTATAAACATATAACAATTACTTATGACATAAAACGATAAATAATAGACATTTAAAGATAGCAATTTGCTACTAATCTTGGTTTGCATTTTCCACAGCAGCCCCAATAAAGGGGTAATACGTCAAGAATAGGTCAGCGAAGCGCCGTTGCAACGGCGTGGAACAACCGATTAAGACGTATAGGCGTGGAAACCTGCAAACCTAAAGGTTGATTTCCACGCTATTTTTTTGTCGCCTCCTGAACAGAATGTTTTTTTATTTGTCTAACTATAAATTATTTAAAAGATGAAACGTAATTGTATTTTTAAGATGGCAATCGTAGCGATTGCAGTGATGGTAAGTCTTGGTGCTTATGCACAGGAAGAAAGTAAGATGGCGGCGGGTGCTGATGTTGGAGTTCTACTCCGTGACGGCGCCACTAACTTTAGTATTGGAGCAAAATTCCAATACGATGTAACGAAAGTTATTCGCGGTTCGGGCGAATTTAACTACTTTTTGGATGGTGGCGGTTTTTGGGACTTAAATGTTAATGGACATTATCTTATTGACTTGCCAACACCGAAATTAAAGGTTTACCCGCTGGCAGGTCTTAGTGTTGTAGGATTTGGCGGAGGTGGACTTGTCGAATATTATGACCCGATTGAAGAAATTTGGGTTGTTGAGGAGGCAGGCGGTGGAAGCAGCACATTCATCGGATTCAATCTTGGCGGTGGTGTGCAGTATGAATTGAAATCAAACATACTTTTGCAGGGTGAGTTGAAATACCGCATTGGCAATGGCGCTATAGCAGGTGTAGGTCTTTCCGTCGGTGTTGCCTATAAATTCTAACCACAATGAAGAAACTGTTATTTTTCAGCTGGATATTTATTGTGGCTGTAACAGGTATTTTATCGTCTTGCAGTAAGGACGATGAAGGAGGAGGCGCAATCCCCAAAGACGATGTTTTGTATAAAACGTGGTATCGTGTTGGGGGCGGGATAATCGGGGGTGAAAATTTCTACGATGAATTTATCTTTAATGCAGACGGCACCTTTGAATACAAACAGGTTGCCTCAAATGGTTATCGCACCATAGACGGCACATTCCGCATTGTAGGGCGTACAACAACTTATGTAGAAAGTGATTATGCAGAGGCATATACAATTCAGGGTTACCAAGTATTGGCAAAATTCACGATAGAATTTGACAGTTACGGAGATGTCGAGCAGGAGGATGTTTTCTATCTGGAGAAAAACGGAACAAAAAGAATTTCAGTTCCCTATCTTTTTGGTCGCATCGGGGATATTTACAGTGAACAGAAAAATTAAACGCCAACAAATTATCCAAGAAAATCACTGCATAGACATAGATTTATGCAGTGATTTTTTTATAACACATACTATCAATGATTTAATCACTTGAAAACACTGTTTTGAACCTTACACTGTATAGTTTCAACCTGACGGGGACAAAGACCCTTTAAATCGCTAATATGCAAAATTATAGATACTTCACAACTTGCTAAATGGTTTGTTTATTAATTGATTTCCAATAGTCAATCATCGCCAACCGTATTTTGTGGCGATGGTTGGCAGACAGCGGTCTCCCGTAGTTGGGATTTCTGTTTCCCCTCATCGCGTTACTGATTTTTCGTTTCGTCTCATCGGACAGTGTTCTGGTTTTTCGCATACGTTCAATTCTTATTATCTATAAATAGACTACACGACCAATTTTCGCAAATCGAATGACGGTTTATTCTGCAATCGCTTGTGTAATTCCCGATAAGGTTTCATCATCCTTGTTATGGACGTATTTTTGGATGTCAGACTTCTTATTTTATTCTCCACTTTACCCAAATTGTTGTCACAATCTTTCAAAACCAATACATCCTTATATTCTTTCCAAGCAGAGAGAACGCTATTATTTTCTTCCGGCTCTTTCAACGCCTCATTCAATACGTCCAATATCGGATTGGCGCTGGAAGACAACACGCTTGAAAGTTTGTTATCGGGAATGTTCAACAATTCCCGAATTTGCGCTTTGGTATTGATATTCATTTCAAATCTTATTATATCCCTGAAATGGTCGTCATAGACATAAGAGTCTCCCTCATCAAAATTATCTACCTCCTCCACAAACGCCCTGTTTTTTCTCAATTTCAATTCGTGTGCTTTGGGGTATATGGAAAGTCTTTTTTTATAACCCTTCGTTCCAACGATTTTGGACAGCGTAAATCCGCCCCTGTAAGGTTCGCACTTCCATTTGTCATAGTTTTTCAAATTGGAGAGTATGTACCGTTTCAACTTCTTTATATCGTCCGTGAAAGGTATATCTTTGGTTACATCACACTTGACCACCTCAAATTCATCTAAAATATCCCGCACCTCCTCATCAAATTCTACAAATTCTTCAATGACACAAAAACATTCGTCAATCGTACTTTCATTGATAAGGTCAAAGAAACTGAGTTCTGAAATTTTGGAGGTAAATTCTATCGCCAACTCCTCCTTCTCATGGTTAATCATGATAGATAAATCATAGGGTTTCTTTTGCCTGTATTCGTGATACCGTATTTTTCCGTCCAATATAACCGATTGAAATTTGTTTTCATCAAACCGTTCCATATTCTTAATGGAAGTAATCATTTTTATTTTATCTAAGTCCATCATTAAGTTTTGTTTTATTACTATTAGGATTATTAAAATATCTTGCCAAATGGCAAATTTTCTCACCTTGACAAGTGGTGATAAACTCGCCCCTGCAATCATTTATAAATAGTATAGAATGGTACAGTTTTTTTTCAATAGTTACGGATAGAAAAAAATCGTTTTACGGATTGGGTATCCATTCCCTTAACTCCCAAATCAAGTCCAAGTCGCGCAAAAATTGGTTCGAGAATGGAATAGTTGGGGGTACGGAAACGGAGGGATTGCAAAAATCGCCTCCGTTTTTATTTTTCAATCCACGTAATTCGTTGGTTTGTTGATAGATTAGGTTATGTACCGAATTGCAGAAATTGCATGCTGTGCCCTGTGCAAAACGTGTGTTTTGAAAAACTGGCGACTGCTTTTGAAACGAAAGCAAAGTCCGTTTCTTTCTTGCGTCGCATACAGCGCTTTATGGCGTCTTATACCATATCCATATTAAAAACAGTCTGAAATAGCCCAATCAATATATTCATACCTGCAAGTTTTCACAACCGTTTCATAAGAGAGTTTCATGGCGGTATCGGCAATAAAATCAGAG
>JAITMT010000386.1 GCA_031277235.1 Tannerella sp. | reverse complement strand
GTCAAAACCTCGACCGGATTTTATACCGGCGGCGAAAGTAAAGGCGCTACGGTGGAGGTGATTCAGGCGATGCTCGATACCGCCCGGGGACGATGCCGGGTGAAAGGCTCCGGCGGCATTCGGACGCGGGAACATTTCTTTAAACTCATCGACATGGGCGTTGACCGGCTGGGAATCGGCTATCGTTCGACTCCGGTCGTCTTGGGATTTCGCACGGTATAACGAATTTTAAACTAAAATACAATGAACGAATTTGAAACAAACAACCAAACGCTGTTGGAACTGGTTCTCGAATGGTCGCCCAAACTGTTGGCTTTGCCGGACGAAACGGTTACTTTCCGACCGGACAACGAGAGCTGGACCATCAAGGAAATCATCGGACATCTGATTGATTCCGCCTCGAACAATACGCACCGCATCATCCATTTGCAGTATGAAGCCTCGCCCCTGATTTTTCCCGATTATGCGAGTTTTGGAAACAATGACCGCTGGGTCGCCATACAGGACTACCAGACGGAGAATTGGGAAGATTTGGTGCAGTTGTGGAAATATATGAACCGGCACATTGTCCACGTAATCCGCCGTGTAAACGCTGATACATTGGACAATGAATGGATTACCGCATTGGGAGAGAAAGTTTCGCTCCGGGCGATGATTTCCGGTTATCTGCATCATGTACAGTTGCATCTGGACGAAATTGACGGGATCATCTCGAAACTTCGCTCCTTGCGCGAGTAATTTTAGCAATCAACGCTATGAATTATCAAAAACACAGTGAGAAAAAGATGCAAAGGCAGTGTGGAAAATATATTTAGATGTATATCTACCAGAGTTTTAGATGTACATCTAATGACTCTGTAGATGTATATCTAAGGTCTACGTAGATATACATCTAATGGAGAAAAGGGACACTGTGTTTTATGGAAAGAATCAGTACGAAACATAAATTTATACACGTGAGAATATGGCATTCAAATACAGGGTAAAGACAAAACGCAGCGGTATAGGCGATAAACCCGCGAAATACCACTCTGTGCCCGTCCATTCGGGCGAAATCAGTTCGCGGCAGTTAGCCAAAGACCTTGCGCAGCGCAGTTCACTTTCCGAAGGCGACGTGCTTTCGGCGCTTGCCGGTTTGTCGGGGCTGGTAAAGCGGTATTTACAGGACGGACACACGGTTCGCCTCGACGGTTTGGGACTGTTGTCGGTCTCGGCGAGCAGCGAAGGCTTTGAAACGTCGCAGGAATGTACGCCCCGCCGGGTGAAGGCGAAGAAAATATGCTTCCGCGCCGACCCCGAACTCAAGGCGAACTTGAAGTACATCCGCTTTGAACGGGAGAAGAAGAAGGTGGACGTCCCCGATCCGGAGGATTTGCAGGAAAAGCCGTAGGCGTTATGCGAAAATGGATGGAAGCGCTGTGGGTAAAGATAGCACATTAATTGAGCCTTTGAAAACTTTATTATGTAAGCAAACAAAAATTAACTGAAAAATTGTATCTTTGCAACTTGAATTAATCATATCAAAAGCATAATAATATGGCATACGAATCAGTAGATAAACTTCAGAAAGTATTGGCAGATGAGGTATTTAACCATACAAAAGACCCTAAAAAGGCTTCCGGTAGAGCATTGGGAACTTTGGTTGAAATCATTACATATTATTTGTTGAAAACTTGGAGATTAAACAATAGCATCTCTATCGAAAGGGGACTTGCAGAATATGGAAATCCTGATATTACTCATAACGTAGAGTATTCTCTTCACCCCATTGTACGTAATTCCATTTTAACCATAGATAAATCCCGAAAATCAATAACATCAAATATAATACTTAAAGAATTAACGGAAACAGGCTTTAATCTTACCGGCTTTGAGCGGAAAAGTAATCAACTTTTGAGCAACAATATTCTTAGGAACGCCTGCACAATTGCAACTTCTGACAGTTCATTTCTTCTAAGCAGTATAAAATCCGATGCAGGGGACAAATTGGAGCTATACATTTACGAACAAAATAAGAAACCTTATGCAATATTTGAATGTAAGCGTGTCGGCGTAGAAGAGGGAATGACCAAGGGACCTCAAACAATTGAAAAAGCAAAGCAGGGAGCTTATGTTGCCCGGACTGCATCTTCTCTGCAAAAAATCCGTTCCGAAAACGGCGAAATGCAAGGTATTATTTACAAAAGCGATGGCTCATACATCATTAAACCGTATGGGGAATTAATGGATGAAATTATTTTCTCTTCCGACAAAGAACTGTTGAGAAAATTCATCTTAACTGTTGGAGTAGTCAGTAATCACGGAAATTGGATTAAAAAGACAGTAACCGGCGATTTGAATTTCAGCAAAGAAAATTTTCAAAAGGAACTGATGGTTTTAGCCCAATCTTATGATTGGTTGCTTTTCTTGACAGACAATGGACTTTCGGATTTTATTGAAAAACTGTTACTTCATCCTATTCCAGAACTTCATTTTTTGCGGGATACCTTTTTGTCAAGCTACGCAGAAGGAAAAAAGAAAAATCAATTCACAAAAGTTCAAATGAATTTTGAAGCAGATAGAATATTGCTGAAATATTTTAGCGATAACCTCTCTACCGTTGAAAGTTGGTTTAATGTGGTTTCGCCAACTCAAAAGAAACTTGCAGATTTACAAGGAGAACTGGAGGAATTAAAAAACAAAAACTGGGAAAATATTTTGTCATGAGTGCAGGAAGAACGATAAATACACTCAGTCAAAGTTGGGGTACGCCTCATAAATATGTGGATGCTGTCAAAAAAGTATTCGGCGGATATATTGACTTAGACCCTTGTTCAAACGAATTTTCTGTTGTTAATGCAAAAATAGAATATTGTTTACCTCAGCACGATGGACTTAAAGAAAGTTGGAATTATCCCACTATTTATGTAAATCCGCCATACGGAATTGACAAAGAACGTGGAACAACTATAAAAAATTGGTTGGCAAGATGTGCATTTGCCCACGAAGAATATAATTCGGAAGTTTTGGCATTAGTTCCCATTGCTGCCAATACAGCCCACTGGAAAAAATACGTT
>JAITMT010000373.1 GCA_031277235.1 Tannerella sp. | reverse complement strand
AACTTTTGAATATCCAGGTAATTGGATATAATCAAAAATTTGATGTCCTGCTCGTTGGACGTTCTGTCCAATTCGGCTAACTGCATTTTGAGTTCGGCAATTTCGACGGACTTTTTGATAACCCCGCCCTTATAGAGCAGTTGCGATGCTTGAAGCCCGAAAGTGTTCCCGAAGTGCGGCATTTCTACGGTTTGCAACTTCGACCAGTCGGTATCCAAAACCGTTACATCGCCCAGATAGAACGCATTTGCCGAAAATTCGACCGACGGCAGCATCTGATTTTTTGCCGCTTGAAGTTGGTGTTTGCTCACATCAACGCTTGCTTCCGAGATTTTCAACTGCTGATGATTTTGCAGTCCCAATTCAATCGCCTGCTCCAAAGTGAGCCTGTATTCCTGTTGGGCGTATGCCGCTGCCGAGAACCCGAACAGAAAAATGAAAAACTTTATTACTTTTAGCATATTCATATTGTATTTATTTTAAAGTGCTTATATTAAAAATGCCTCTACAAACTTGTTTTCAATCTTTTTGTAACCGCTGACAACGCTATCTTCAATAGCCTTGTAGATGGAAACAACGCCGCTTTCAATCGTCTTATAGCCGGAAGCGGCTGCTTTTTCGATTTTCTTGTTGGTCGTCGCAAACTCATTCATGCGATTACCATTTTTGGAATTATTTTTCGAGTTCATTACTATATCAATTTTAAGATTATATTTAAAAAACATGTTTAACATTTGTAAAAAGGGATGAGGCATGATTTCCCCATCCCTTTATCTTCAATCAATTAGAAACGAAAACCCAAACCCAGACTGACGGTTTGATTGAGCATTGAGGCATTGTCCTTGTTGGCATTCAGCGCATCGACAAAGCCAATTTTGTAGGATGCAACAATTTGTAGCCTGTTGCCGAACTCGTATCCGAGCATGGCTCCGGCGCCGAAATCCCAACGTTGCATGTTGGACTTTTGACCGTCGTACTCCTTGTACAGTTTCAAATCGTCCATGCCGTCGGCTTTGTAACGTGCATCAAAGCCAAGTCCCACATAGGGACCCGCGCCGATAAACCCTTTTCCGCTCCCGATGTTCATTTGCCCAACGGCATACACCGGAATTTCCATTCCGAAATACTGGAAATCTGTTTCGTCGCCTGACGCTTCGACTTCCATTTTGGAATTTTTGAAATGCAGCAATATTTCGGGCTGCAATGCAAAATTTTCCGTAAACTCAAATTTGGTATAGCCGCCAACCGTGACGCCAAAACCTAATTTACTTTTCATCCCGTCCATATCGGTAAGGATGAAATTCGACATATTGGCGTCGACTTTAATGCCGCCCAATATGTTCCGTTCGTTGGTCTGTGCCGTTCCCAAACCCGACACTGATACTTCGCTGCCGGAAACCTTTACCTCCATTGTGGAGTTGTTGTAACCGCCAATCGAAATACCAAAACCAAACCCACTATTCGCTCCATTCGCGTAACTCGCGATGAAGTTCGACGTACCGGCATCAGATTTGATACTGTCTGATACTCCCTGTGCGCGGGCTTGCGTCATTCCCAGCCCCAGCGCCAACACTACTGATATTACTGCCTTGTTCATGATAAAAAAAATTAAAGTGATTATTAAAAAAATTACGTTTAAAATTCGGGACAAAAGTACGGGGTAAAAATGAATTGTAAAGGTCAAAATTTCGCAATATTTGGACGATATTTCGTATAATGACATGTGGTGCGAAAATAAGTCCAATCATGCGAAAAATAGTTGAATGCTCATATCCTTTCTGTTAGTTTTGGACGAAAATTCGCAAAAATTGGATGATATTTCGTATATGTTGTATAATTACGAAATTTGACGCATATTTGCAAAAAAATATTTTGTGTATGAAAGTCAAAAACATTTTGCCATTAACATGGCGTAATGAACTCGAAAACAGCGAGTTTTATTCGATAGACAACGACATCATTTTGCTTGATAAACCCGTTATATCGTCCACTATTAAATATCCGTTCAAAGTGGATGTTACCGTTGCTATCATCTGCATCAAAGGCACTATGGAAGGTACGCTCAATCTGCATCCTTGTTTCAACGGCGCATCTTCGTTCATCACGATTTTGCCCGGTCAGATTATGCAGTACAAGTCAATCAGCGAAGATTTTGAAGGACTTTTTATCATCATGTCGCCAAAGTTTTCCGACAGTTTAATGCCTAATGCCAAAGACCGCCTGCCATTATCGCTTTCTGTACGCGATAATCCTTCCGTTTCTTTGGATGAAGAGGGTTTGAAAGGGATGATAAATTATTTTGAAATGCTAAAAAAAATAATTCAGGTAGAAGACCATCCTTACCGTATAGAGGTGGCGCGATACCTGACATTGGCGTTTTTTTACGGGGTAGGCTCTCATTTTCATAATTTTGACGACAACAGAAAAAAATCGCATTACGAGACACTTTCCGAGAAATTCCTAAACTTGGTACAAATCCACTTTAAGGAACAGCGCGGATTGGAATTTTACGCCAACAAACTGTATATTACGCCCAAACATCTCACGATAGTTATCAAGTCAGTCAGTAACAAATCGCCCAACGAATGGATTGACGAATACGTAACATTAGAAACCAAAGCGCTCCTGAAATCAACCAATATGACCATTCAACAAATCAGCGATGCGCTGAATTTTCCTTCGCAGTCGTTTTTTGGGAAGTATTTCAAGCGGGTTACGGGGATGTCGCCGAGTGAATATAAGGCGAAGGGGTAAAGTGATATAATTCTGCATATTATATTACACCCGTCCGATGCTAACCAAAAGGACGCATACCCTGTGTCAAAGGACTTTTTGAAGATACGCCCGGATGATGTTTCAATCATTGAGCGGGCTGCGTAAAGCCGCAATTCTCTTTATCTTCTAACTTTTCAAACTATCCAATTCAAATAATTCCTATCTTTACGCCTTAATTAAAATATAAGATATGAACAGTTGATGAAATGACATATTGAGCGTTTGCTCTTATTCCTCAATCGTCGAAGTCTGGTCAATTTCTGCCGAGGATAAGTTGCGAATTTGCACGCCATTGAGCGTGTTTATATTCGTACACTTATTTGGCAGAAACGGTTTACCAGAGCCTGACGATTAAATAAGCGGTTTAACGGGTATTTTCACGCTTTTTTATATGTCAGAAAATCAAAACAATAAAGAATAAAACAGATGAACAATCAAGACCAAACAAAAGAAATCTTTTGCATTGACGACCTGTTGGAGGAAATGTACGCATATGTCAGTCAGGAACTGCAAAAACGCGGCAAATCGCACGTCAAAGTAGAAATTCTCAAATATAATTATACGGATTTTGAAAAAGTCAGTGTGCGAACCAACCGGTTGCGTTTGCAACAAATTTTTACCAATCTGCTTGATAACGTGGCAAAAGTTACCGACCGCGGATACATTTTCTTTGGCTATCATACCGGAGGCGACAACATCATCAGTTTTTTTGTAGATGATACAGGCATTGGCATTTACAACGATAGCGACCTCGAACTGTCCATCGCGCAGGGGCTTGTTCAGCAGATGGGCGGCAAAATCAGCATTGAGCCTTGTTATGATGCAGGACAGGCTATTAAATTCGATATAAATTGCGAAATTGTGGGATAATTTGCTTTATGGCATGATAAACCCGATAAGTCAATAGTTTATTTAATAACTCTTTTTTTCTTTTTCCGCATCCTTCGGGCAAAGGCGAGTTCTTCGTAATCTTCGCCGTGAGGTTGGAGGTTGAGGATGCCGAAGAGGTTTTCTATTATTGAGGCGTCAGAAGTATTGGCGGGGGTGGTTGAGGGGTTGCGGTGGTCATTTTCGGGCGTTTGTCGGGGACTGGTGGGACTTTCGGGACTTTCGGGACTATGGCGATTTTCTTTGAAAAGGTCGTTGAAGACGTTTGCTGAAAACGCTTTTCCGAGGCGGGAGCCGTTCAATACTACCCGGTTTTCGTGGTCG
>JAITMT010000342.1 GCA_031277235.1 Tannerella sp. | reverse complement strand
AAATATCCGGATTATTTTGTCCGGCGTCAACGAAAAAGTACGCAATGTACTGATAAAAAGCCGTATGGATGAAAAAATCGGTATTGAAAATATATGCGCCAATATCGAAGAGGCGCTTGGCAGGGCGGGGAATCTTGTGGATACAAAAGAACACGGCGGCTGACAACTGTCTGACATATTATCTACAGCGGGATAAAAAAAGGTTGCTTCGTCAGGAAGCAACCTTTTTTTTTCATTTATTCCTCCAGCGCCGCCTGCGCTGCGGCAAGTCGGGCGATCGGCACGCGGAAAGGCGAGCAACTGACGTAGTTCAGCCCTACCTTGTGACAGAATTTCACGGACGACGGTTCGCCGCCATGCTCTCCGCAAATACCGCATTTCAGTTCGGGACGGACGGAACGCCCTTTTTCGGTCGCCATCTGAATCAACTGCCCCACTCCGTTCTGGTCAAGCACCTGGAACGGGTCGCTTTTCAAAATCTTCATGTCCAAATAAGTCGGCAGGAAGGAAGAAATATCGTCGCGGCTGTAGCCGAAAGTCATCTGTGTCAGGTCATTCGTTCCGAACGAGAAAAATTCGGCTTTGCTGGCGATGCGGTTCGCGGTCAGGGCGGCGCGCGGAATTTCAATCATCGTACCCACCTTGAAATCAATGCTGTCGCCACGTTCTGCAAACAATACGGCGGCAGTTTCGCGAATAATCTTTTCCTGCGCCACAAATTCGTACAAAATACCGGTCAGCGGCACCATGATTTCGGGATACGTTTCAACGCCATCCTTCTTCAAATCGAGCGCTGCGCCCAGGATTGCCCGCGTCTGCATTTCCGTAATTTCGGGATACGTATTTCCCAGGCGGCAACCGCGATGTCCGAGCATCGGATTCTGTTCGTGCAAAGCCTCTACGCGCTGGCGGACATATTCGTAACTGACGCCCATAATCTCCGCCAATTCGCGCTGTTCCTTCTCATAATGAGGCACAAACTCGTGCAGCGGCGGGTCGAGCAGGCGTACCGTAACGGGATAGCCCGTCATCACCGTGAATATTCCCCTGAAGTCTTCCTGTTGGAACGGCAGCAGTTTTGCCAGTGCGATTCGGCGCGAATCCGCCGTTTCGGCAAGAATCATTTCGCGCATCGCACGGATTTTTTCGCCCTCGAAAAACATGTGTTCCGTGCGGCAAAGTCCGATGCCAACGGCGCCGAAATTGCGTGCCGTCAATGCGTCGTGAGGCGTATCGGCGTTGGTGCGCACCGAAAGTTTCGTATATTTGTCGCACAGCGTCATCAGTTCGGCGAAGTCGTCGTCAAGTTCGGCTTCCTTCGTCGCAATGGCTCCGATATAAATATTTCCCGTTGAGCCGTTTAACGACAGAAAATCGCCTTCCTTCAATACTATATCCTTTACTTTCAGCGTTTTTCCCACATAATCAATGACCAATTCGCCGGCGCCCGACACGCAGCATTTTCCGATACCGCGCGCCACAACGGCAGCGTGCGAAGTCATTCCCCCGCGAGCGGTCAGAATACCTTTCGCAACAGCCATTCCCGCCAAATCTTCGGGAGACGTTTCGATGCGAACCATGATAACGCTTTCGCCTCTTGCCGCCCAAGCCTCCGCTTCGTCGGCGCTGAAAACGATTTTTCCACTGGCTGCCCCCGGAGATGCCGCCAGTCCCTTGGTCAGGATTTTGGCGTCTTCCAGCGCTGCCCGATCGAAAATCGGATGTAGTAATTCATCCAATTTATTGGGATCCAGTCTCTTAATCGCTGTTTTCTCGTCAATTTTTCCTTCGCGAATCAAATCCATGGCTATTTTCACCATGGCTGCGCCCGTGCGTTTGCCGTTGCGGGTTTGCAGGAACCACAGTTTACCTTCCTGAACGGTAAATTCCATGTCCTGCATATCCTTGTAATGATCTTCGAGTTTATTCTGTATATCAAACAGTTGTCTGTAAATTTCGGGCATGGATTCTTCCATGGAAGGATATTTGGAGGCACGTTCTTCTTCGGAAACGCCTGCGGATTTTGCCCAGCGAATCGAACCTTCTTGAGTAATCTGTTGAGGCGTGCGGATTCCGGCAACCACGTCTTCGCCCTGCGCATTTATCAGATATTCACCGACAAAGAGGTTTTCTCCGGTTGCCGCATCGCGGCTGAACGCCACGCCGGTCGCCGACGTGTTGCCCATGTTTCCGAAAACCATCGCCTGAACGTTCACAGCCGTACCCCATTCGGCGGGGATGCCTTCCATTTTCCGGTAAAGGATAGCCCGGTCGTTCATCCAACTGTCAAATACCGCGCAAATAGCGCCCCAGAGTTGCTCGTAAGCGCTTTCGGGGAAATCTTTTCCGGTACGTTCCTTGACGGCTGACTTGAATTTTGCCACCAAACCCCGGAGGTCTTCGACTCCCAGTTCGGTATCGAGATGCACGCCTTTTTCTTCCTTAACCTTCTCTATAATAGCCTCAAACGGGTCTATTTCCATTTTGTCGGCAGGTTTCATGCCGAGCACGACGTCGCCATACATTTGCACGAAACGGCGATAGGAATCCCATACAAATCGCGGGTTACCCGTCTTAGCCACAAGCCCTTCCACTACCCTGTCATTCAGTCCCAAATTGAGAATCGTATCCATCATGCCGGGCATCGAAGCGCGCGCGCCGGAACGAACCGACACCAGCAACGGGTTCACGACATCGCCGAATTTTGAATTCATCAGGCTTTCGATATGTTCCATCGCTTTCTCCACATCGTTTCTCAACAGGTCAACGACCGTATCTTTTCCCTTCTCAAAATATTCGTTACACACATCCGTAGTGATGGTAAATCCCGGTGGTACCGGAATACCTATCAAATTCATTTCCGCAAGATTAGCGCCTTTTCCTCCCAGCAGATTTTTCATGTCCGCCTTGCCTTCGGCTTTACCGTTTCCGAAGATGTAAACTCTTTTTATGTCCATAATTTATATATATAATTGTTCTAAATTGCAAAGTAGAGTTTGCAAAGGTACGCCTATTTTTGCAATTGACAAAATTTGGAAATGAATTTTTTTTCAATAAATTTTTATTTTTTCATTTTTTGGAAAATTCCGGAATTATTCCTACTTTTGCGGTAACTTAGGGAAAAGTTCTGTTTTTAGCAAATCGTAAATTTCCGTCCATTGCTTTTTATAAAGTCCGGTCGTTTTATCCGATAATTCCGAAAATGTTTTTGAATTGTAGAACATATCGGCAGCGTCATATTTATCAATATTTTGCCCTGCTATCAGTTTTTCTATTATAGGACGGGAAATATGCCTTACATTCATGTAATATTTTTTGTCTGTCGGTTCAATCATTTGCAGCGAACGAGCCGTACAGAGACAAATTTGGTGCGTAGGTTTATGGTGAGAAAGTTCCTTTAGAAAATCGGCTTTGGAAACAGCGCCTGCAAGATAGTCGTCAATTCGGGCATTCACATCGTCGTTGGCAACAGGTCCTTCCACGAGGTCGTAATCGTGGGCAGGAATTGGTGATTTTGGATCCCGATTCAGCACTACAAAATCAAGCCATTGTTCCGTGTAACCCGAAAATCTCAAGACTTTCAACTCATAATGTTCAAAAGCATTTTCATAAAATTCAAATTCGGAAACAATGCCGTCTGTTTTATGGAATCTGCCTGTTCGTGCAGCCCAATACTCCGCTTGCGAGCGAATATTGGTAACATAAAACCCTCTGCCAAAATCAAGATTGCTTCTGCCTTTAGTCAAGTCAATTTCGCTGACAGGAGTATAACTTCCGTGATATACCCTCATCGCATACCTCCGTTTTGACGACAAATTTCAAACATATCGCGCACTGCCCAAAACGGATTATCGGTATGCAAAGCCCACCAGTTTTCACGCAAATAATCAAGTCCGCCGTATTGTTTCAAATAACGGTAGGCTTTTTGCACATTCATTTTGTATGCAGCCGCAAATTCGGGAATGATAAACGAAATAAAACTGATTTCATCACGATTTTCCTTATTTAATTCTATGGTTTCCATGTCAATTTTTCTGCAAAGATAATAAGAAAATAGTTTACAATTGAAATTCATCCGCAAATTTTCATTTTTCCATTTTTTGGAAATTCCCGAATTATTCCTACTTTTGCAGTAACTTGAAAAAAATTATGGCGCGGAAAAATAAGACATTACCTGTTATTGAGTCGGTTGAAATCGTGGATATTGCAGCCGAAGGGAAGGCGATTGCGCGGGTGAACGACATGGTCGTTTTCGTTCCCTGGGCTGCACCCGGAGATATTGTTGATATTCAACTGTTTCGCAAGCGAAAAAAGTTTGCGGAGGGTCGGATTTTGCAGTTTCACCGATATTCCGATGAACGGGTACAACCGTTTTGCGAACATTTCACGGTCTGCGGCGGTTGCAAATGGCAACATATTCCTTACGAAAACCAGTTGAAATTCAAGGAAAAACAGGTCTATGACAATATCCGGCGCATTGGTAAAGTGGAAGTTAAGGAATTTCTGCCGATTATCGGTTCCGAAAAAACGACCTGCTACCGCAACAAACTCGAATTTACGTTTTCCAACAAGCGATGGATGACGTTTGAGGAATTAGACCGCAAAACCGACGGCACGGATTTGAACGGTCTCGGATTTCACATCCCCGGAATGTTTGATAAGGTTCTGGATATTCGCCAATGCCTGTTGCAAGATGAACTTTCCAACCGTATCCGTCTGTTTATTAAAGACTTTTGTCTGGAAAACAATTATACTTTTTTTGATCTGAAAGAGCAAACCGGTTTCATGCGTACATTAATTATACGCAATTCGTCAAACGGCGAATGGATGGTTATCGTTGTTTTTCACGAGGAAGA
>JAITMT010000317.1 GCA_031277235.1 Tannerella sp. | reverse complement strand
AATACCAATGTTTTAGTGATGACAAGCGGTAATCTGAACGACCGTCCGATTATCATTGATCCTGAAGAAGCCGACAAGGAGCTGGACGGAAAAGTGGACTGGATTATCCATCATAACCGTCCGATTTACAACCGGGTAGATGATTCTGTCGTACAATTTTGCGGAGAACAAATGTGCCTTCTTCGTCGTTCGCGCGGTTATGTTCCGGAACCATTTTTTACAGACATTGATACAGAGGGAATTATCGCATTTGGCGCCGAAAAAACCAACACTTTTGCGCTGGGAAAAGCCGATACGATTATTCAAAGCCAGCACATCGGCGACTTGAAAAACGCTGAGACACTGGCGTTTTACACCGAATCTTTGCAGCGATTCCGGCGTTTGTTCCGTTTTACGCCGCAGGTGGCGGTTTGCGATTTGCATCCCGATTATTTGTCGTCGGTAGTTGCCGAACAATTTGCTAATGAGCATTTTATACCGCTGATCAAAGTGCAGCATCACCATGCGCACGCCGTTGCCTGTATGACGGAATATGCTATCAATGAGGAAGTTTTGGCAATCGTGTGGGACGGGACAGGTTTGGGCGACGACGGCAACAGTTGGGGCGGTGAATTTTTGTTGTGTAACCGGCAGAAATACAAACGGTTGTCGCATATAGACTACGTTGCCATGCCGGGCGGAGACCGGGCTTCCGACGAGCCTTGGCGAATGACGGTCGCTTACGCAAAATTGTACGGTTTGCCGCTGCCCGATGATTTTACGGCGCGGATCGGAAAGGAAAAAATCGCGTTTGTTTCAGAAATGATTGATAAACAAATCAATACGCCGCTTACTTCCGGAGCGGGACGATTGTTCGACGCTTTTTCGTCGTTGCTGGGAATTTGCGATTTCGCCACCCGACAGGCAGAAGCGGCGCAAATGTTGGAACAGGTTGCAACGGATGATTATAATTCTTATTATCAAATTCTTAGCGAAGACGACAGCCTCTCCGTCCGGTTTATCTTTGAAGGCGCCATCCATGATATAAATGGCGGATTATCAACGAATTTCATTGCCGCTAAAATCCACAACACGCTGGCGCATTTGATTTTGGAAAAATCCACGGAATTACGCAAAAAAACGAAAGTTTCAAAAGTCTTGTTATCAGGAGGTTGCTTTCAAAATAAACGATTGACCGAACATTTGCAGCGTTTATTTCGGGAAAAAAACATACCTTTGTTCGTCCCTTCTCAAATTCCCTGCAACGATGCGGGCGTTTCGGTCGGACAATTAGTCGTGGCGGCGGAAAAATTAAAGGAGAAAATCTATGCATGAATTATCATTAGCGCTTAATATTGTGGAGATTGCGGAAGAAAAAGCCAAAGAAAAGAATGCTTCCGAAATCGAAGAAATCGAACTGGAAATAGGGCGTTTGGCGGGCGTGGAACTGCAAACTTTCTTCTTCGCGCTCGAAAGCGCCGTGAAAGGCACAATACTTGATAAAGCGCATATAGTGAGGCATATCATTGACGGCGAAGGGAGGTGCAGCGACTGCGGGAAAACTGTTGAAATGACTTCATTATTAACGCCCTGTCCCGCCTGCGGTTCGTATCTGATCAATATTTTGAAAGGGAAAGAGTTGAAAATTAAATCGTTATTAATCAAATAAAGAAAGTAAAACCATGAATATCAATGAAAAAATGCTGTTGGAAATAGAACAGGATATTTTGGACAAAAATCAAAAAATAGCAGACGCTAACAGTCTGTATTTTAAGGAGAAAAATATTTTTTGCCTCAATCTGATGAGTTCGCCGGGATCGGGGAAAACGACGTTGTTGGAAGAAACCATCCGGCGGTTGAAGGGTAAAATCGCGATTTCTGTCATAGAAGGCGACCAGCAAACGACGAATGACGCCGACCGTATTGCGGCTCTGAATATTCCTGTATATCAGGTTAATACGGGCGAAGGTTGCCATCTCGAAGCGGAAATGATTCGGGAAGCAATTTCCAACCTGTCGCCGGCAAAAGATTCCATCCTGTTTATCGAAAATGTCGGAAATTTGGTATGCCCCGCCGCCTACAATCTGGGCGAAGCCGTCAAAGTGGTGATTATCAGTACGACCGAAGGCGACGACAAGCCGCTCAAATATCCCTACATGTTTCAGGTAGCCGATATTTGCGTCATTAACAAAATTGATTTGGCGCCCTATCTCAGTACGGATATAAATACTTTGAAAAACAACGTTTTAAGAGTAAATCCCCGTCTGCAAATATTCGAACTTTCCGCCTTCAAAGGCACGGGAATGGAGGAATGGTGCAACTATTTGATTACCTGAAGAATGTATAGGAATCATTGCCGTCACAATGGATTTCAATCTGCAAAAGCGTCATTGCAGGCATAACTTCGGCTGGTTGGAGGTGGGAACAGGAATCGCTTGTTGGATGATACGCAGCGAATCTGTCGTGCAGGGCTTTCTTTTATACAGTTATCGCCTCCGATTATAACTCCGGTAAGCGTCCGGTTCGATTTCAATATCCGGCTCAATCAGTTTTTCGCGCGGTTCACAGATAAATTGTATATATTTGATATTCAATCCTCTATCCAACCATTGCTGTTCATAATAAGTTTGAATGGAAAGAATTTTATCGGTAACACCCGAATGGTAAAGGTCGTCCGTGCAAACCGCGAGCGGAAAACGATTTGCGCGAATCATTTCCTTCGTGTAGGTAAACATAAAATTACTGTCGGTTTTCAGATGGATAACGCCGTTGTCGGCAAGTATCTGATTATAAAGCGATATAAAGCGTGTTCCCGTCAATCTTTTATTCACCTTTTTCATTTGCGGATCGGGAAAAGTGAGCCAGATTTCGGAAACTTCGCCTTTGTCAAAAAAATTCGCAATCAATTCAATATCAGTCCGTAAGAAAGCCACGTTTTTCATCCCGAGTTCCAACGATTCCTTAGCTCCCGTCCACATCCGGGCGCCTTTTACATCAACGCCGATAAAATTTTTCTCCGGAAAAAATTTCGCCAGTCCTACCGTGTATTCACCGCGTCCACAGCCGAGTTCCAGTATGATCGGATTGTCGTTTCCGAAAAATTGCCTGTTCCACAATCCTTTCAGCGGAAAACTTTTTTCGACCTGCAATCTGGCGAAAGGATACTGAAAAACATGTGAAAAACTCTTCAAGTCATCAAATTTCTGTAATTTATTTTTTCCCATACCGGCAATATTTTTTTGTGCAAAAATAGGAAAAAAAATAATTAATCCTTACCTTTGCACGGTAAAAATAGCAATCAAATAAATTAAGTTATTAAAAATATGACTATTAATACGGTAAAGACAGACGTCCTGATAATCGGGGGAGGTCCTTCAGGCTTGGCAACGGCTATTCGGCTTGCCGATTTATTGAAAGAAAAGGGGTTACAAAAACAGATTTTACTGGTTGACAAGGGGAGTTCCATTGGAGCGCACATCCTGTCGGGCGCAGTAATTAAACCGCAGGTATTCAAGGATTTACTTTCGGATGCAGGGTTTGATGAAATTCCTTTCGACTCGAAAGTTTCGTCCGACGAGATGTACATGCTCAACCGGTCGGGCGGTTTCAAAATGCCGTTTCACCCGCCATACATGAGCAACGAAGGCTTATACACGGCTTCCCTTGCCGAAATATGCCGTTTTCTTGCCCAAAAGGCTACGGAACGGGGCGTGGATATTTATCCCGGTTTCGCGATGAGCGAGATTCTGTATGACGAATCGGGAAAAGTGGCAGGCGCAAAATGTATTGATACCGGATTGGATCATCACGGAAACAAACTGGAAAACTATGTGGAAGGTACGCGGGTAGAGGCTTCGCTGACGATTTTCGCCGAAGGAACGCGCGGCAGTCTGGCGAAAAAACTGATTACGCAAAAAGACCTGCATCACGGCAAAAATCCACAGGTTTATTCGCTCGGAGTGAAGGAATTGTGGAGTGTTCCCGAAGGCGTCGTTAAGCCCGGAGAAGTCTATCACACAATGGGTTATCCGGCAGAAGCGGACAATGTCTTTGGCGGCGGATTCATTTACGGGCTGAAAGACAACAAGGTAGCGATTGGTCTGGTGCTGGGGCTGGACTTTGCCGACCCGACTTACGACGTATTCAAAGCCTTCCAGATTTGGAAAACGCATCCGTTCGTGTCGAAATTTATCGAAAAGGGAAAATTGCTCGAATACGGTGCAAAATCGCTTCCCGAAGGCGGATATTACTCACTGACAAAATATTACACCGACGGCGCCATGATTGTGGGCGATTCGGCGGGATTCCTTGCCATGCCTGCCCTTAAGGGCGTACATCTCGGCATGTATTCTGGCATGATGGCTGCCAAGGCGGCTTTGGCGGCTTTCGAGAAAAATGATTTTTCGGACAATACGCTTTCCGCGTATGAAAAATATGTGAACGAAAGCGTGATTTACAAGGACTTATATCCTGTCCGCAATTTCCGTCAGGGATTTGCGAAAGGCACGTTTGCAGGCATGTTTAACTTTGGTACCCAGATCGTTTCGGGTGGAGCCGGTTTCTTCGGAAAACTGTCCTCGCATACCGACAGCAGCGAAACGAAAACTTTCGCCGATTTCAAAAAATCGCTTTTCAAAGATAAACTCGCAAAAATTGACCTGGATAAACCCTACGTTTTCAGCAAGGTGGACGCCGTTTTCTATTCCGCTACCCATCACGACGAGGAGCAAGTTGTTCATTTGCAGGTAAATAATTCCAATTCCTATTCGGAAATCAACATCAAGAAATACGGTGCGCCGTGTCAATACTATTGTCCGGCAGAGGTTTACGAACTGCACACCGACAAGGCGACCGGGCATCAGGAATTGCGTATCCACGGCGAAAACTGCGTTCACTGCAAAACTTGCGACATCAAGGAACCCGCCGCCGGCATCACGTGGAACGTCCCCAACGGCGGAAACGGTCCGGATTACAAATATATGTAGTTTGATTGCAAAAACATGTCGAAAAAAACGAAAAAAGCGCCTCAGAAACCGGTCTTGCTATCGCCTGAAAACTATATCAGGAAAAAAGCCCGGAACTTGCCTGTTGCAGAATGTTTGATTACGCCCGAATGGGAAGACGTCGGCGAATGCAATATTCTTGTGGCGCGCCGGCATGTGAACGGAAACTATACATTTGGCTTTTATCTCGTTGATACTTACTGTCTTGGCTTAAAAGATGCAGGTTATCGGTTTAATGTTTCGGAGGAAGAATACAACGAAATAAAAGACCGTTTTGGAGATGATTTCAAGCCTGCAAACTATGACGAAGCGCATAACATCATTTATGGAGCGCTGGAATATGCCGAAGATTTGGGTTTTCGACCGCACAAGGATTTTGGCGTGGCGCAGTATATTCTGGAAGAAGATACCGACGATATTCCGCTGATAGCGTACGAGTTCGGATATGAGGGCAAACCGATGCTGATTGTGGAGACCCGCAGCGAACTCAACCGTTATTTGTCCACGCTGGAAAAAGCGGTCGGCGACGATTATGATTTTATCATACGGGATGAGGATGAGGAAGAGGATGATAATGAGGAAGAGGATGATAATGAGGAAGATTCCGAATTTGACGCAGCCATGAGGGAGCATTTCGATAAACTGTCCGATGAAGAAAAAGGAGAATTTTTGACAAGAATGGACAGTTTCCAGGACATTTTGGAAAGAAGCAAATCACTGCCTCACACGCCCTACAAATACGAATATCCCGAATATCCGCAAGCATTGGAACTGAAACACCGGGAATTGGAAGCGATTTTTGACCCGAAAAATAATGACGGAATCAATAAAAAAACGCTGGACGACATTTTATCATTGCCCCGCGAATCATTGATTAAAGATTTGGAACACTGCATTTTATATGAAATCGGACAAAATTGCCGCGAAATTTCCCCCATAAATGAGGCGGAAAATTTGTACGGAAGTCTTACGCACGCCCTTTATTTGCTGGCTGAACTCAAGGCTACCGAAAGTTTGCCCGTCGTTCTGGAAGTGATGCGGCAAAGCGAAGATTTTCATGATTTCTTTTTTGGCGATGGCGCTTCCGACATAATCGTTCCTGTCCTTTATCAGATTGCTAAAGACCAACTTCCGGCATTGCTCGCCTATGAAAAGGAGCCGAATTTGCATGTTTTTTTCAAATCGCTGGCTCCGGCGGTGTTCGATATGATACTGCGTTTTCAACCCGAAAGGCGACCCGAAGTTATTGCTTGGTACAGCGAACTGCTTGATTTTCTGTACGAAAACATTCACAATACAGACTATTACGACGCCGAATTTGCCGGAATGATCATGTTTGAGCCGATGAATTTCTGCGGCAAGGAACTTTTGCCCAAAATCAAACGGCTGTTCGACACAGACCTGGTGGACAACCTCCCCAGCGGAGACTACGAAACGGTGGAAAAGGAAATCAATGCAGGAATTATGCGATTGGATGACCGCTATGAAGTAAAATCAATTTATGAGATTTATAAAGCGGAAAAATAACGAAAATATATAGAAATAAATAGAATGGCACTTACAATCATTTCATTAATCAAACAGGTTCCGTTGCCCAGCGAAATGCGGATGGGCGAAGACGGAGCCATGGACCGCACAAAAGCAAAGTCAATCATCAACATTGACTGCACATTCGGACTCGAAGCCGGTTTGCAACTGAAAAAAAATTATCCCGATGCGCGTATGATGGTCGTTTCGATGGGACCGCCCGCATTTGAACCGTCGCTGAAAAACGCTTTGGCAATGGGTTACGACGAGGCATATCTGCTCAGCGACCGCAAACTCGGCGGCTCGGATACTTTTGCTACAGGTTTGGCAATCAGCACTTTATTGAAAAATCTTGGTTTTAACAAGGATGACAGTGAGCCGTTTATCGTGCTCGCGGGCAGGCAGTCGTCCGACGGCGACACGGCGCACGTCCCCTCGCAAGTGGCTGAGGCTATGGGACTTCCGCAGGCTACTTTTGTGGAACGCATCACGCCCAACGCCGACTGCACCATCACCGCGCGCCGCATTATTGAAGGCGGTTATCAGATGATGCAACTGCCGACGCCGTGCGTCATTTCGTTCACGCCGACCGGCATCAAACCGCGTAAAGCGTCTCTGATTGGGGCGATTAAGGCGCGTCACACCGATATTATCGTAAAATCGGTTGAGGATGTGCACATGTCGCCGGAAGATCAGGCGGTGATTGGCACAAACGGTTCGCCTACAAGGGTTGCCACGGTCGAAAACATTGAATCGGATCGTCCGCCGATTGTCATGGCAACAGGTTCCAATGAAGACCAACTTGTTGATTCCCTGATAGAAAACATCAAGAAGGGCGGTAATGTGCTGGTTAAAAAGGAAGCAAAAAAGAAAAAGGAAGTTGAAACCTCTGATTTCAAGATTGTTGACGAGCGCGGCGACAATAAGGGTATTTTGACCTGGGCGGAAGTGGTGAAAGGCGATATTGCGCGTCCTTCGCTGGAACTTTTAACGCCTGCCCGCAACCTGGCGGCAGAACTGGGCAACGACACGAAAATTACTACCGTTCTGATTGGTAAAAATGTGAAAAATCTGGCTCAAAAACTGATTGAACACGGTTCCGACGAGGTGATTGTGGCAGACAACGACCGGTTGGAAGAATATTTGATACTTCCCTATACTTCGATTATTACGCAAATTATCAAGGAACGCAAACCCGAAATTGCGCTTTTTGCGGCTACCACCGCAGGTCGTGAACTCGCGCCGCGTATCGGCATGAGAACCGGCTCGGGCGTTACCGCCGACTGTACCGCATTGGAAATCGGCGATTACGTGGATCGCAAAAGCAAGGAAGTTATCCGTCCCATTCTTCACAGTCGCCGTCCGACTTTTGGCGAAAGCAAGTTGGCGACCATTCTCGGCTTCGTGTATCCGCAAATTTCGACCGCCCGCGCAGGAACTTTTTCGGTGCCCGAACGCGAGGAAGGCAGAAAAGGAATCATTACCGAATTTAACCTGCAACTTGATGAAAGTGAATTTGTTACAAAAATTCTTGAAACTGTTCGCGGCGAAGGTGGCTTGGCGTCGCTTTTTGAGGCGGACATCATCGTTGCCGGCGGACGCGGTACGGTTGTTGATGAACTGAAATCGCTCAAAGACCTCACACAAGCCCTCAAAGACAAAGGTTTGAAGGCGGAATGGGCTTGCTCCCGCGCGGTTGTGGATGAAGGCTACGCCGAATACGCCCGGCAAATCGGACAGACCGGCAAAACCGTCCGCCCGAAAGTGTATGTGGCAATCGGCGTCGGCGGCTCCATTCAGCATCTCGCGGGTATCAAGGAAGCAGGTAAAATCGTGGCTATCAACCACGACTCCAAAGCTCCCATCTTCCGTAACGCCGACTTCGGACTCGTCGGCGAATATTTGGATATCGTACCCGAACTGATTGAAAGAGTGAAGAATGGATTCACTTTTGGAGTGGAGGTTAAATAGAAATTTCAGGAAAAAGAACAAATTATACAAAATACACGGGGTTTTGCTCATAAACCCGTGAATGTAAACTCGTAATTTATTCATTTTTAATAAAATACAAACTTGTGCATTTTGTGTCATTTGTGTTCAAAAGGACTTTCAAGATAGCCCCTACGATACATTTTCGATTAAAGTTATTGGCGCATTCCCGGATTTTGATTACCTTTGCGTTGTTAATGGAACATAAATGATAGATTTATCACAAATAATAAAACCGGTATTGCTTGAATTTGAGCAGTTTAAGAAGAGTTTATCAGAAGTTATTCAAACAGAAATCCCGCTCTTGGAGGAGGCGTTGCTTCACGTCCTTTCTTCAAAAGGCAAGCACGTCCGTCCGCTTTTATTGCTTTTGACGGCGAAGGCTACCGGCGAAATTTCGCCCGTTTCGATTGACTATTCGGTGTTAATCGAGATTTTGCACACGACAACGCTGATTCACGACGATGTCGTGGACGACACGAAACAGCGGCGCGGCGTGCCTTCGCTCAATGCCATTTTTGACAATCGGGTAGCCGTGCTGACCGGTGATTTCCTGCTGGCGGGGGTCATGTTGAAAGCCGTTGATACCGGTAATTTGATGACTACGCATATTGTTGCGCAGGTATGTCGCGAACTTGCCGAAGGCGAATTGATGCAGTTGGATAATGCTGAAAATCATTATTTGAATGAAGAAAAATATTTTTCCGTCATTCATAAAAAGACGGCGACGCTCATTTCAGCCTGCGCGGAAATCGGCGCCATTTCTGCCGGAGCGCCAGCCGAAACGGTACAGCAATGCCGCTATTTCGGTGAATATCTGGGGTATTGCTTCCAAATTAAGGACGATATATTTGATTATTACGAAGATATAGAAATCGGAAAGCCGACAGGCAATGACATTCGCGAGGGAAAAATCTCCCTTCCGTTGCTCTATGCCTTGCAGAATTCTACGGAAAAGGAACGGGATAGATATATAAAAATCATTAGAAACCAGGATTTTACCAACGAAAATGTTTCTGCATTGATTGCTTTCGCCAAACAAAGCGGCGGTATTGAATATGCCGAGCGGCGATTGATGGAATTTCGGCAAAAAGCCATCGAAATCATCAACAGTTTTCCCGCTTCCGAAGCCCGCGCCGGACTCCTGCTTTTAGCCGACTATTTCTCGGAACGGGCGTATTAGGGAAAGGCTG
>JAITMT010000221.1 GCA_031277235.1 Tannerella sp. | reverse complement strand
TCTACGATATTGACCCGACCATCGCCATCATCGAAAAAGTGCCGCTCCGCGATTTCGACAGCGCTCCGCAGGAATTGATAAACCTGCTGCACCGGGCGGGGGAGGAAAGTAGCCGGTAGCCGGCAGTCTTCTGCTTTTTGGGCATTATTTGAAAAAAATACGAAAAATATTTGTTTATGTGAAATTTTGTTTATCTTTGCGTTCGGAAAAACCGGGAACAGACAATTTTTATTTGATAAAATGAAAAACACGGCTTACATAAATCGTACGGAATTTGCAGGCGGATACGGCTGTCTGCATCATGTAAACCGTTCCGCGTCAGGCGCTACATACATACATACATACATACATACATACATACATACATACATACATACATACATACATACATACATACATACATACATACATACACCGGCAGACAGCCGCACTCTGACAGAACACGCCTTAAACAGAACTTTTCATCCATTCGATTATTCGATTATTCGATTATTCAGTTATTCCTTTTCCGGAATAGCCGGATAAATTATTGTATTGTTATGAGAAAAATTATAAACACATAAAAATCAGATGCCTATGATATATTGACAAACTATTGCGAGAAAAGAAACTGCCGACATTGAATCTTCGAGCCGGCAAAAGAGATTTGAAAACTATTTACTAATATTTTTATGAAAAACAAAAACATGTTAAATTTTTTATTTTTTAATTCAAAACGAATTTTCTCAACATTGAAAATTACGTTGATGTTCCTGTTATCGGGAACATTGCCAATGTGGGCGGACGGCATTTATCCGCCGAAAACAGACATTCCGCCCCTACCCTCAATCGAAGCGGCGGGTGTGATGCAGCCTGTTACCGTTACCGGTACGGTTACGGATAACAACGGCGAGCCGCTGCCCGGCGTCTCGGTGCTGATCAAGGGTACCGGACAGGGGACGCTGACAGATATGGACGGGGTTTTCAACCTGCAAGTACCGGACGGGAATACCACGCTGGTATTTTCATACATCGGATTTCTTTCGCAGGAAGTAACCGTCGGGAGCAACCGGAATTTTGCCATCAAACTTGTGGAATCAACCAGCGACCTGGATGAAGTGGTGGTAATCGGGTACGGCACGATGAAAAAGCGCGACTTGACCGGCTCCATCGCCCAGATGAAAGCCGGAACGGTTGCCAACGAAGCGCCGAGAGATGTACGCGACATGCTTCGCGCAAACATTTCCGGTCTGGACATCGGTTACTCAACCGGGGCTAAACCGGGAGGCGATATGGAAATACGCGGTAAAAACACGTTGAAAGCCGGTTCATCGCCTTTGATAGTGCTCGACGGCGTGATTTACTACGGCGGACTGGAAGACATTAACCCGACGGACATCGAAACGATAGACGTACTGAAGGACGCCAGTTCGGCTGCCGTTTACGGCGCCAAGGCGGCGTCGGGCGTAATCGTTGTCATGACCCGGAAAGGCGCGCAGGGCAAACCGCAGATAAATGTGAACTCTTCCATCGGATTGGTAAACATGGGCGTGCAAATGCCGGTTTACGACGGAGCGGGCTACATCAAATGGCGCAGCGACGTGGCAAAAAGCATCAATGTGGTAAAAGCCGCACAGAACCCCGGCATGTACGACGATCCGCGAAACCTTCCTTCCGGAGTAACGCAGGAACAGTGGCTTTCGTATGATTCGAACGACGGAGACCCGGTGAAAACATGGTTTACCCGTCTGTACATGCAAGCGAACGAGTTGGAAAACTATCTGAACGGCAAGGAAACCGACTGGTACAACGCCGTGTTCAATCCCGGATTGCGGCAGGACTATAACGTGAGCCTGTCGGGCAAGAAGGATGAAGTCTCCTATTTCTGGTCTTTAGGCTATGCCGACAATGAAAGTTTGATTTACGGGGAACAGTTTTCGACCTATCGCAGCCGTCTAAACCTGGATGCGGACGTAACCAAATTCCTCTCCGTGGGAGTGAACACGCAATTTGCCTATCGCGACGAAAGCAATCTGCACTGGGACGACCATCCGCGCGTGACGGCTGACTGGGGCGCCATGCTTTGGGCTTCTCCCTGGGGCGATATGTATAATGAAGACGGGACCTACCGCCGCCGTCCCATGGGCAGCGAAAATTCCTCGAACAACCCGTTTTACGAGATGTCGCACGTTGAACGCGACAGGACTTATACGACCCTGACTACAAGCATGTATGCGAAAATAAAACTGCCTTTTAACATTACTTTCCAGAGCACGTATTCGCCCCGTTTTCTATTTCACAATTACATGAACCACCAAAAATCCACACACATAGACTGGGCGCCGCAAAACGGTATGGTACAGCGCGAAGAGGAAAAAATCTTCCAGTGGCAGGTGGACAATCTGCTGAAATGGAATCAGACATTCGGGATTCACACGTTCGACGTAACCCTGCTTCAGAATGCGGAAAAATACCTAAAATGGAATACGAAGGCAAACAATTCGCTGTTTTCGCCCAACGACCTGCTGGGTTTCCACAACATCAAGGGAGGAACCAATCCTTCGGTGGACAGCAACGACGAAATGAATACGGGATCCGCATACATGGCGCGAGTTTTCTATTCGCTGATGGACCGGTACATGATAACCGGCACTTTCCGCCGCGACGGATATTCGGCTTTCGGACAGGCGCATCCCTGGGCGAATTTCGGCTCCGGGGCTATTGCGTGGCGATTCACCGACGAAAGTTTCTGGAACGAAAAACTGAAAAACGTTCTCGAACAGGGAAAAATCCGCGTGTCGTACGGCACCAACGGCAACAGGGATATCGGGATGTACAGCGCCATTTCCGACTTGAACACTTCCGGGAAATACTGGTATGCCAACGCCGCCACAGGCGCCATCTACCAGCGTTCGCAAATGTATGTCAACCGGATGCAAAACAGCAACCTGAAATGGGAAAGCACCGCCTCGCTCAATGTCGGTCTCGATTTTACGTTCCATAAGCAAATCATTGACGGAAGCATCGAGGTGTACCGCAGCAAAACCACGAATCTGCTGGTCGAACGCGCCCTGCCCGACATCCTGGGTTTCAGCAATGTATGGGATAATTTGGGTGAAGTGCAAAATAACGGAATCGAATTGACATTGAACACCATCAACATCCGCAAGGAAAATCTGTTGTGGCGCACGACGCTTAACTTTTCAAGGAATGTCAATAAAATCACCCATTTGTACGGCAACATGGAAGACGTCCTGGATGAAAACGGCAATGTGATCGGGCAAAAGGAAGCCGACGACGTCAAAAACAAATGGTTTATCGGAAAGCCTATCAACGTGGTTTGGGAGTTGGAGCCGCAAGGCGTTTGGCAAATCGGTCAGGAAGAGGAAGCACAGAAATATGGCGTGCTGCCGGGCGATTTCAGAATATACGACCCGAACGGAGACTATAAATTTGAAGATTCCGACAAGCAATTCCTCGGTCAAAAGGATCCCAAATTCAGATGGACGTTACGCAACGATTTGACGATCATGAAGAATTTCAATTTTTCGTTCATGCTCTATTCGTACTGGGGACAGTTGAAGGAATACAACCGCCCGAAAAACAACGACGGATTCAAAGACCGCTCGACCGACTACGTCCTACCCTACTGGACACCCGAAAACCCGATCAATACCCACGCCCGCATGTATTCGAGCAACGGTTCGGCAAATTATGCCATGTACTGGGACAACTCGTTCATCCGCCTGGACAATATTTCGCTGGCTTACACCGTACCGGCGAAACTGACGCAAAAAGCCTCCATTCAAAATCTCAAATTCCTCTTTACCATCCGCAACGTAGCCGTCTGGGCTAAGGACTGGGAATTTTGGGATCCTGAAAACAACGGACCTACACCGCGATATTTTACATTTGGCTTGAATATGACATTATAAACAATTACAAAAATATGAAAGATATGAAGACAAGATATGGTTTGAAAACGCAAATTGTTTTGCTTGCAACCCTCTTTATAAGTTTTGCATCGTGTTCGGATGACTGGTTAACTCCCGAAGCGCTCTCATTCTATACGCCCGAAAACGCCTACATAGACGCCGACGGCATGTACGGAGCGCTGACGGCTTGCGAACGCAACATGCGGCACGAATATTTCGGCGACGCCGCTCCCATTGTTACCGAATACGTTTTCTCGGATATGTGCGTGGAAGGAACGACCGACAAGTCGGGACCCGCACAAGACCTGAACCTGCTGATCACCCCGACCGCCCAGTTGAACCACACCGATTACAATAAAATCGGCTGGTACTGGTATGAAGGCTACAAAGGCGTAAAATATGCCAATGTGGTGATCTCCCGGATTGACGACGCCACCTATGTGGATGAAGCCGAAAAGAATGCCGTGCTGGCAGCGGCTTATTTCCACAGGGCTTACCGTTATTACCGCCTGACCAACCAGTTCGGCGATATTCCGTATCTCGGAGACGAAGTTACGGCGCCCAAACTGGATTACTATTCCACCAAGCGGGAAGTAATCTTGCAATCCATCAAAAAGGACATGGAGTTTGCAGCGCAATGGGCTATCGTCAATAACGACAAGGGACGGGTTACCCGCGGCGGCTGCGGACATCTGCTGACAAAAATCAACCTTTCGCTGGGCTTGTTTGACGACGCCATCGCATCGGCTTCAGCCGTCATTGACGGAGGGCAACATGCGCTGATGACCGCCCGCTTCGGCGTGAATGCAAGCCAGAGCGATAAAAATGTGATCTGGGACTTGCACCGCCCGGACAACAAATCCATCCCTGCCAACCGGGAATGCTTGATGAACGTAATCAGCCGTGTATCCACGGAAGGTAGCGACCGCATGCAAATCATGCGGAACACGGTTCCGTTCTGGGCTGCCAGCGGCGGCAACGCCATCAAAACGCCGAGCGGAAAGATAGGCATGTCGCAGGCAAACGGCATCCAGTGGGAATATGTGCAAACGATGGGACGCGGAATCGGTCGCTGTCGAGCCGTACCCTACGCTACGCAAATGATTTGGACATTGGACAATACCGATTTGAGGCATCAAAGGTCATGGTATGACGATCAGGGCGTTTTTCATCAGGGTAACTGGATGGAAATGGAAGATTTGGTCTATAACAATCCTGCATTGAATACGCAGGGAAATGCGGAATATTCACCGGAATGGTATGGAAAAAATCTTCGGTTACGCGGAGATAACGGTATTTTGCTGACGCTGGATACCATCCGCAACTGGTTTGCGTGGCCGCATTATAAATTATGGGCACCCGACCCGACACAAACGCAGTGGATAGGAGGCGAAACCGACTGGTACATCTTCCGCTTAGCCGAGACTTACCTGCTCCGCGCCGAAGCCTATTTCTGGAAAGGAGACCTGCAAAAGGCTGCCGACGACATCAATGCTGTACGCCGCCGTGCGCAAGCCCGCGAAATCACGGCAAGCGAAGTGAACATGCGCATGATTCTCGACGAACGGGCAAGAGAACTCTACATGGAGGAGCCCCGCAAAACCGAACTCACCCGCATTGCGTTCATCTATGCCCAGACCGGAAAACCGGCGGACGACGGTACGGTGTACAATCTGAACAATTTCTCGGATAAAAACTTCTATTACGATCACATCATGGCTACGACTCAATTCTACAACAAGGGCGTGAGGACTGTGCACAACGACGCCTATACCATGAGCGCCTACCATGTATTGTGGCCCGTACCGCAGGAAAGTATCTCCACCAATGTCGAAGGAGTGATCAATCAGAACAAAGGTTACTCCGGTTATGAAAATAATGTTCCGCCATTGACTGAAATTAATTAAATATTATGTACTTTTGCCCCGGTATTTGCTCAGTGAACCCCGGACGCTGTTTTTTGAGACAGCGTCCGGGAACCGCTGAGACAATACGGGTAAATTTCTTAATCGAATATAAACATGAAAAAAAGTAAAATTTTAGCAACCGTAACATGGTTGATGGCAGTTCTTGCCCCGGCGATGACCGTTGCCCAAACGCAAATCAAGGCAGTTCCCAACGGATCGAAAATTGACGTAACCATCGGTAACCGCTTTTTTACAAGTTACATAACCTCCATCGAAGAAAAATATCCGTTTTTCTTTCCCGTTAACGGTCCGGTTACGGGAGGCAGCGTTACATCCATGCGTAACGGCGAATATCCGCACCACAGTTCGCTATTCTTCGGATGCGACCGGGTGAACGGCGGTAACTACTGGCAGGAAGGGCTCGAACGGGGACAGATTATCTCCAAAGGCGCCAAAATCGTGGAGCAGGGCGCCCGTGTGGTGATTACCGACGAATGCGTCTGGCAACGACCCGGCGCCGAATCTCCGATACGCGATACCCGTAAAATCATCATCACGGCTCCCTCCAAAGTCTTGTGGCAGATTGATTTTGAAGTTACCGTCGAAACTCTGATGGATGTGGAAATCCTGAAAACGAACCATTCCCTGTTCAGCGCCCGCACGGCTTATGACATCAGCGTGAAAAACGGCGGCGTCATGATCAATGCCGAAGGCGAGCGGGGAGAAAAGGCAACTTTCGGCAAACCGTCGGCATGGATGGATTTTTACGGTAAACGCGCTGATACTGTGGAAGGTATTGCCATTCTGCAACATCCTTCCAACATGGATTATCCGGCGCCATGGTTCACCCGCGACTATGGTTTTATTTCGCCTACGCTCCTGTACTGGCCTCCCAACGAGGTTGACGTCAGGCTGTCAAAAGGTGAGAAAATCACCCTCCGCTACCGCGTTCTGGTACATGCCGGCGACCATCTGACCGCCGATATTGCAGGACAGTTTGAGCAATATAAGGCAGAATAGTTTATAAACGATATATAATCATAAAGTTAAAAATCTAAAATCATAAATCTAAAATCATAAATACATGGAAAATAACAATCATTTTTCCCGCAGGAGTTTTCTGAAAACCACTGCAATCGGAGCGGCAGGAGCCTTTGTTGCCCCGCTAATTGTACCCTCGTCGGTGTTTGGTGTAAATGCACCGAGTAACCGCATCAATGTCGGCGTCATCGGTTGCGGACGTCAGGGGCGCGGCGTCATGAGCGGCATCATGCGCAATGCCGACACACGCATCATCGCCGTCTGCGACCTGGATTCCATCCGCCTCGCCGACGCCAAAACCTACACGGAACAGTCCACCGAGCGTTTTTTGGGTACTCCTCACACCGGGGTGAAAATGTACGGCGACTATCGCGAACTGCTTGCCGACAGGGAGATTGACGCCGTGCTTATCGCCACTCCCGACCATCAACATTCGCGTCTGGCCATTGATACGGCGTGGGCTGGCAAAGACATTTACATGGAAAAACCGGCTTCGCTGACGATTCACGAGGGCCGCCTGATGAGCAACGCCATCAACGCCACCGGACGAATCCTGCAAATAGGCAGCCAGCAACGCTCTTCCGCACAGTTCCGCAAGGCGTGCGAATTTGTGCGCAGCGGTCGCATCGGTCAACTGAAAACCATCGAGGTACGCCTTCCGGGCGATCCTCCCGGCGGCAATCCCGACCCCATGCCTGTGCCTGCAAACCTGGACTACGACGCATGGCTCGGCTCGACGCCCTACGTGCCTTACACCTTAGACCGCGTTCATCCGCAGGGCAAGGACGGCAAACCCGATTTCGACCGTCCGGGCTGGCTGCGGTGCGAGCAGTTTGGCGCTGGAATGATTACCGGCTGGGGGTCGCACCATTTCGATATTGCCCATTGGGCGATGGATACCGAATACTCAGGTCCGATTGAAATATCGGCTTCGACCGTCTTTCCTGCCACCGGCTCCGGCTTGTGGAACGTGCACGGACCGTATCAGTCGGAAATGCTTTATGCCAATGGCGTCATTGTCAAAGGAATGGAAGAAAGCAAGGAAAAACCCAACGGACTGCTTTTCACCGGCACGGAAGGATGGATTTTCGTCTCGCGCGGTGGCGAACGTGTTACTGCCAGCGACCCGATTAAAGTTGACGGCAATGCCACTGAACGCGGTCCGCTCAGCGCCTCCAATCCCAACATACTCCGCGATCTGGCTGACGACGAGGTGCATCTTTATGTATCTGACAATCATGTCCGCAACTGGCTGGATTCCGTCAGGAGCCGCCGCTTGCCCATAGCGCCCGCCGAGGTTGCCCACCGTTCCTGCTCGGCTTGCCTGCTGCAACAGGTTGCCATGCACCTCGAACGCAAACTGTACTGGGATCCCAAAACCGAACGTTTCAAAAACGACGACGAAGCCAACAGTTGGCTCCGGCGCCCCGAACGTCCGAAATATGCTATTCAGGCGTGAATTGACGGAGCAATTTGATGCAATGAAAGGGAAGAAAAACTGTCTTGATCTTGCAATTGCCTGCAAAAAAGTGTACCTTTGCACACGAATTTATTGCGAAAAAGTGTTCAATATTCAATAAAACAACTGCAAAAAAATGTACAGAACAGCATTTAAACAACTTATTAATTGGAAGTTAGACAAGTCAAGAAAACCGCTCGTGTTTTTGGGTGCAAGGCAAGTAGGAAAAACTTATCTTATCCAACAATTCGGCAACCGGGAATACAGACAGGTTGTGTATATCAATTTTGAACGCGACGAAACAATGAAAAGCGTATTCCTTCAAGACCTTGATCCTAAACGTCTGATTACCAACTTTGAGTTTTATTCGGGATTGAGAATTACGCCAGAAGACACATTGATTTTTTTGGACGAAATACAAGCCGCGCCAAGAGGAGTTACTTCGCTAAAATATTTTTGTGAAGAAACACCTGAATATCAGATCATTGCTGCCGGTTCGCTTTTGGGCGTAAGTATTCACCCCGAAGAGTCGTTTCCTGTGGGCAAGGTAGATATGATGACGCTTTATCCGATGTCGTTTTATGAATTTCTGTCGGCAATGGGAGAAGACAACGGATTGTGCCGGATTTTAAGAGAAAAACATTTTGACAGTATGCCGATTTTTGCCGATAAATTCAAGGAATATCTGAAATATTATTTTTACGTTGGAGGCATGCCCGAAGCCGTTGCTGCTTTTGCGGAAAATCGCGACTGGAAAAAATCACGGCAAATTCAAAACAAAATTCTCAAAAACTACCGAAGCGACTTTTCAAAACACGCCTCCAGAGATATTTTGCCGCGGATAAATATGGTTTGGGAAAGCATTCCCGCGCAACTTGCCAAAGAAAACAAGAAATTTATTTACGGAGTGATTAAGGAAGGTGCAAGGGCAAAGGACTTTGAACTGGCGATACAATGGCTGACCGACGCGGGACTTTTGCACAAAGTTCACGCCGTTACAAAACCTGCTGTGCCACTTACTACCTATCAGGATTTTTCGGCGTTCAAACTGTATCACAACGATTTGGGTTTGCTTGGCGCAATGGCAAAACTCAAAATTCAAACATTGCTTGACAATAATCGGGTTTTTGAAGAATTCAAGGGAGCATTAACCGAACAGTATGTTTTTCAGCAACTTATTCTCAATGAAGATTTTTCTATCAACTATTATCCATTTGACAATGGGAGGTATGAACTTGATTTCATCGTTGAAGACGAAAACGGCGAACTTATTCCCATGGAAGTGAAAGCAGGGGTAAATCTGCAAGCAAAAAGTTTCAAAAACTATTGCGAAAAATATAATCCCTCAAAAGCCATTCGAACCTCCTTAACCGACTACAAGGAAGAAAGCCGAATGACAAATCTACCCTTATATGCAATAAATACATTGTAAATATATGCTGTCAGACTTTTTTGCAAGGGCTTTGAATCCTGATAGCACCTACAATTCAACTCAAATTAACAATACAATTATAATTATCTCAAAATGAAACAAAAAATAATTCGTGGAGCGCTTGTCCTGCTATCTCTTCTGATGGTGAATGTTACTTTTGGCAAGGCTCCCAAACCGTTAAAAATCAAGGTAAAAGTGGAAGCGGGCGACTTTGAACGCAACAATACCATCGCGTCATTCGATATTTCGTCCTATGCGATTCCCGCCGGTACACAGGTCGTAGTAAAAAGTTCAGACGGCAAGACGGCTCCCTGTCAAGTGGATGTTTGTCCCGAAAAGAACGCGGCGACTCTCTATTTCAAAGTGGAAGGAAAAATGGCAGTCAAAGAATCGCGCGTTTACAGCATCGGAACCGCTCCGGCAACAGCGACTGCCCCCGCAATGACGGTGGAGAAAGACCGTTTCGGCAATCTGATTCTCAAAGATAAAAATATTAATGTGCTGCAATACAATACTTTGGTAGCGCGTCTTCC
>JAITMT010000142.1 GCA_031277235.1 Tannerella sp. | reverse complement strand
AAATATTTATACTCAATCCCTATCTTCCTTGATAGATTGTGGCAAAGATAGTGTTTTTTACTATTTCGTCAAAAAATCCGCCATACTTTTCAATCAAGATTTTTCCCCGGACAGGAATAAATGCCCATTCCTGTGATTACTACTCTGTTGCTCACCTCTGTTTCGATTAAAAAAGATGGCGAAAGTATTAAATTTAACGGACAAATGTAACTTTTAGAAAGAAAACTCCCAAAGGTTGTCCCGGAAGTCTGTCGGTCTTGACGGTCAAAAAGACGCCTGCCGGTTTTTTCCGCCTTTGACAATCAGCCAAATCGCAAGTCCCAATTCCCCTGCCGCCATGGGTAACATGAGGATAGTTTCAAGAGATTTTGCGAGTTGCTCCAAGGAAGGGATAATCTTCAAAAGATGGACAATGATATATGACAAGCCAGCCATCAGCGTCAAAATCCAGAGGATTTTCGGGATTTTCTTGTGCATTTTCATCAGAAATCCAATCAGCGTTAAGTGGAAACCGAAAATGATCAGTCCGCCTGTCCAGATAAACATAAACCGCTCAAAATTAGCAACTACGCCTGCCCGGTCTGTAGTCCAAATTGTCCGGCAGTCGAGTAGAGATAATGCGGCAAATACAAGCATCAGTGTATATGTTATCCTTAATATCATGGAAATCAACGAGATTATCCTGTTATCCGTCTCAAAGAATTTGTAAAAGGTAAACGATACTGTGAAATCGAGGATGACGGTGAGGAAAAGTCCCAATAAAACAATCCGAAACAACCGAAAATGCCCGGCTGCATTTTGAAGCGGTTCATTTTGAATGGATTGGAATACTTCCTCATACGCGTATCCCAACGAAACTCCCGAAACTACAGCCATTGCGACCAGCGACCAACCCGTTATTTTTGCTATTGTCCTTAAATTCATTTGCTTTCTTCATTTGATTTCGCTGCAAAAGTAGTTTGTTTCCGGTCATTATTCCGTTCACTTTAGTTAATAAATTCAATCAGCGTGTTTTTTTTCCGCGATTCTGGCTCTCAGACGGCTCAATGACTGCGGGGTTATGCCCAAAAAACTTGCCAACTGATACTGCGGCGCTCTTTGGAACAAATCGGGTCTTGTTTTTAGCAGGTTTGAATATCGCTGTTCGGGCGAGGAAGTCTTGAATTCATCCAGTTGCGTTTGATTTTTTGCCAAAAGTTGCTCCGATAAAATCCGGCAAAGGGATTCAAATCTTGGGAATTTCTCAAATACACTTGTCGCTATTTCAACATTTGACACCATGATTGCGGAATTTTCCACGCAGGAAATATAATATTCCGACGGTTTGCCGTTCATGACGCAATGCGGCGTGATACTCTCCATTTCGGTGTAGAATGCTGTTGTTTTCTCTTCACCTTCAATGATATAGAAAATTCTTAAACATCCTTTTATGACAAAATAACTTTTATCCGAAATCTGACCTGCCTTCAGGAGGACGGTATCTTTTTTGACAGTTTTGAAAATGCCAAAGTCTGTAATTGCTTGCTTCTCTTCATCAGAAAGTATCATGTATTTTGAGATAAAATCAAACAATATGTTTTCCATGTTTTTATTTATTCTTTTTTTCACACCACAAGTCCCTCAATATCTCTAATCAGCGTCTCAACGTCTTCCTCGCGGGTTGCCCAGGAAGTGGAAAAGCGTACTGCCGAGCGGTTTGCGTCAATTTTTGTCCACAGTTCAAAGGCATATTTTGAAGATAAGGCATCTTTTTGAGATTTTGTCAAAATCGGAAATTGCTGGTTTGTAGGAGATTCTGCATAAAATGAAATATTTTTTGCCCGGAAAGCGTCCCTGATTTTCATTGCCAACCGGACGGCGTGCCGGGAAATATCGAAGTATAAACCGTTGGTAAACAGCGTTTCAAACTGTATTCCAAGCAATCGTCCCTTCGCCAGCATACCGCCGCGCTGCTTGATCATATAGCGAAAGTCTTTTTTCAGGGCGTCCGCGGTTATCACGACGGCTTCGCCGAAGAACGCGCCGACCTTCGTACCGCCGATGTAGAAAACGTCGCACAGGCGCGTGATTTCAGGTAAATCGAGGTCATTATCTTCCGCCGCCAATCCGTAGCCGAGCCGCGCGCCGTCCATAAACAGCGTCAGTCCGCATTCGTGGCATACAAGACTGATTTCCTGCAACTCCCGGCGCGAATAAATCGTGCCTTTTTCCGTAGGATTTGAAATGTAAACCATCCCGGGCTGTACGATATGTTCGTGATTTTCGTCCGACCAGTGCGCCGAAACGGTCTCTTCAATTTGTGAAGCCGACAGTTTACCGTCAACGCCTTTCAGGGCAATGATTTTATGTCCCGTAGCCTCGATGGCGCCGGTTTCGTGGACGTTGATATGCCCCGAATCCACCGCAATCACGCCCTGATGCGGTCGCAATGCAGATGCAATAATCGTCATATTCGCCTGCGTGCCGC
This sequence comes from Tannerella sp., assembly GCA_031277235.1. GTDB lineage: Bacteria > Bacteroidota > Bacteroidia > Bacteroidales > Tannerellaceae > Tannerella. The sequence continues at coordinate 2,143 of JAITMT010000142.1, read as the reverse complement.
CGACAAGGAAATGCACGTCAACAGTTTCATCTTCGCAAATTTGTCGAATCAACCGGCGGGCGTTGGCGCAATGTTCATCTTCGCCGTAACCTTTCGTCTGTTCAAAATTGCTGTTTATCAGGCTTTCCAGGATTGCGGGATGAGCGCCTTCCGCATAGTCGCATTCAAATCGTATCATATTTTTGCATTTTATGAGCGGCAAAGTTAGCGTTTTTTTAAAAATTCACTAATTTTGCATCGGTTTTTATAAATTTTTAATGGATTATGAAAAGGATAAATTATTTATTTACAGGTATTTGTTTGATTTTTTTATTGGGAGCGTGCAACACGGGTTCACACAAATTGAAGAATGACGTGGATACGCTGTCTTATTTTTTCGGTTATGCGCGTACTGACGGCGTTATGGGTTACCTGGCGTCGCAGGCAGGCGTGGACACGGCGTACATGGACGATTTCTACAAGGGTTTCAAGGACGGAGCGAAGCATTACAGCCCCGCCGACGTTGCCTATCAGGAAGGGAAGAAAATCGCGATGATGATTAACAATCAATGGTTTGATGGTCTGAATCGGGAGATTTTTCTGGGCGATTCCACGCAGACGGTCAATCGCGAATTGATGCTTGCCGGTTTCTATCAGGGCGTTAAGCATGGCGACATGAACAAGGTCATGCAGGCAAACTCCATCAGCACGATGAAAATGGAGGCGCTGAAAGAGATTTACAAGAAGGAAAAATATGCCGAAAGCATCGCCGCCAACGAGAAGTTTCTGGCAGACAACAAGGAGAAGGAGGGTGTTAAAACCACTCCGAGCGGGCTGCAATACAAGATTTTAACGGAAGGCACCGGCGAAATTCCCGCCGATACGTCGAAAGTGAAAGTCAACTACCGCGGCACGCTGATTGACGGCAAGGAGTTCGACAGTTCCAAAAGCGGTCAGCCATCCTCTTTCCGTGTTACTCAAGTGATTAAAGGCTGGACGGAAGCGTTGAAAATGATGCCTGTCGGCTCAAAATGGGAGATTTATGTTCCGCAGGAACTCGCCTACAAATCTGCCGAACAGGGTAACATTCCGCCTTATTCCACGCTGATTTTTGAAGTGGAACTGGTAGAGATTGAGAAATAATTCCGGAACAAAAATTACACAAAATACACAGATTCAATCAAATATAAATCTGTGTATTTTGTGTTTTTTTATTCCAGCGCCTTTTCAAAAATCCGTTGGACTTCTTCCTTGAAAATGCCGCCTTCATGCACTTTTTTTCCATCTACGTAGAACGTCGGAACATAGTAGTAATCAAACGTATCTGCTATTTCCGGATAAACGGATTCTTCGATGGTCTCAATTTCAATATCCTTATATCTACTGTCCTCCTGTTTGAGCTGGTCAATAAAAGCAAACGCCTTTTTGCAAAAAGGGCATCTTTCCAAATAAAATAACTTTACGGGCTTCATATTATTAAGTTTTTATCATTTCGTCCCTGCAAAGGTACGGAAAATCTCGGGAAAAGCAATTTTTCTCCGGGGCAATCGTATCAAAAGTGTATGATTTTTTTGAGTTATCCAATATCCAAAGCCGCCTGATACTGTCTTTTCCTGCAAACGCCCCCGGGTCATTGACTTGAGGTTATGAAAATCCGTTCTTCCGTTCTTCCGTTCACCCGTTCCCCTGTTTATCCCGAATTCCACCACCCCGCCCTTCGGGCACCCAAGCCCCCAACCCCCTCAGGGGAGGGGAATCCATCCGGCGTAATTCCCCTTCGCCTCAGCCTTTTTCCCTCTCGCCTCTGTCTTTGCCTTCGCCTTTTTCCCTCCGCCTTTGCCTCCGCCTTTGCCTTTGCCTTTTTCCCTCTCCGACATAATTCCCCTCCCCCTGCTCTCCTGCGTGGTGTTGGCATTTTGGAGATGGAGCGGCTGTATAGACCTGTATAGAAATGAACGGAAAAACGGGTCATGAAAAAACGGAACGGACCGGATGCAAGAAACAGTGTACCTTTTTCAAAAAAACAAAATTTCAAAAACTGATTTTTGAACATTTGAAAATCAATGTATTAAAAAATAATTCCACCTGGATTCCATCTAAAATTTCAAAAATTCCACCTGAATTCCACCTGAAAATCCGGATGGATATTGTGGGAAATTTTCCA
>JAITMT010000081.1 GCA_031277235.1 Tannerella sp. | reverse complement strand
GGCAGGGTGAAACTCATTTGCATCTTTCCGTCGTTCATCGTGTCGCCGTAAGGTTTGACGCGGGTCAAATCCGGGGTTTGGTCAAAATCTTTTGCTGCTGTTGTGTAGAGTCCGTTGCTCATAGTTGTTTGTTATTTTTATTTGAAGATTTGAAGATTTGAAAATTGACCTCATCTCAACTTCTTCCCACAGGAGAGGGACTGGGGGTGAGGTGATTAGGGTTGGGGCTTGTTGCCCTGTTAAAGTTCCTGATTCTTTCAAACCGGTGTGTAATTATTTCTATTAAATTGTTCATTCTCTGTATAAATCTACTGATTCCGTGTCCTAAATTGACTGTCGGAACAGCCTTGGTTTCCGTAATTTTCGTGCAAAAATAACTCTTTTTTCCACGTAAAACAAAAAATATTCCAAAAAAATTTGTATTCCGAACAATTATCATTGTATTTAACTTTTCAAATACGCCATGTTTCACACAAATACGGGCATAACGAAGCGCCGGTAACAGCATAATATCCTGTGTTTTTCCTTGTTTTTTGCAGGTTTTTTTGAGATATTTCTCACCGGTTCTCCCGTTCATCCCAAATTCCACCACCCTGTCCTTCGGGCACCCCTCCGATGGAGGGGAATTACGTCGGATAGATTCCCTTCCTTCGGAGGAATGGTGCGAAGCGGCGGAGTGGTTTTCTTTTAGAGTGTAGTTATTAGAGTTTAGAGTTTAGTTGATGCCGGAAAGTCCGTTCTCCCGTTTATCCGTTCACCCGTTCTCTCCAATAATATCTATCAAACTGTAACAAGTGTTACTCTTTTTTAACGGATATGTTATTATTTTTGCAAAAATTTTGACATTACTATGAACATTATTAACTAAATTCTTTTATTATGAGTAAAGAAAAAAAACTGTGGATACTGTTTGCATCGGTTGTGATAGTATCTTTTGCTGTTTTGGGATATTATGGTCACAAAATCTATCAGCAAGCCCCTCCCATTCCGGACAAAATCGTTTCCGCACAGGGAGATGTGATTTTCACGAAGCAGGATATTCAGGAAGGACAGAATATCTGGCAAAGCACCGGAGGTCAGGAAATCGGTTCCATCTGGGGACACGGAGCGTATGTGGCGCCCGACTGGACTGCCGACTGGCTGCATCGCGAAGCCGTTTTCCTGCTGGACAGACTGGCGCAAAGGGATTTCGGAAAGCCTTACAATGACTTGGACGAAGAATCCCAGGCGGTTTTGAAGGTGAAACTTCAAAAAGACCTGCGCACGAACACCTACGACCCGAACACGAAAACGACTGCGATTTCGGATGACAGGATCGAAGCCATCAAATTCCTGAGCGACTACTATCGAAGGCTGTTCATGGACGACCCTCAATTCAACGAGTTGCGGGAAAATTACGCCATGCCGGCAAACACCATCAAGGACCCGGAAAGAATGCGCAAAATGAATGCCTTCTTCTTCTGGGCAACCTGGGCGACCGTTACCGAAAGACCGGGAGAAGACGTGTCCTACACGCATAACTGGCCCCCGGACGAGTTGGTCGGGAACACCGTTACCAAAGACTTGCTGCTCTGGTCGGGCATCAGCGTTATTCTCCTTCTCTTTTTCATCGGAATCCTTGTATTCTATTATGTACAGTCGAAGGAGGAAGATTTTCGCACGCCTGCGCAAGATCCGCTGATCGGCGAAAAAGTGACCGCTTCCATGCGTTTTATCAAGCCCTACCTGGTCGTTGTAGGCGCGCTCATGCTCGTGCAGGTCGGTCTGGGAATCCTTGCCGCGCACTATGGCGTTGAAGGAAACGGACTGTACGGCATTCCGCTTGCCGAAATTCTGCCCTACTCCGTAGCCAGAACGTGGCACCTGCAGTTGGGCATCTTCTGGATTGCGACCGCCTGGTTAGCCATGGGATTGTATGTGGCGCCCGCCCTGACGGGAAAAGACCCCAAATTCCAGGTCTTCGGCGTCAATTTCCTCTTTATAGCCCTGTTGATTATCGTCGTCGGCTCGTTAGCCGGAGAATGGATGGGCGTCATGCAGAAACTGAATCCCGAAATGAACTTCTGGTTCGGACATCAGGGATATGAATATGTTGATTTGGGACGGTTCTGGCAACTGTTCCTGTTTGTCGGACTGCTTGTATGGCTGGTACTGATGATTCGCCCGGTCGTGCCTTTCATGAAAGCAAATCCTGCGAAGAAGAGCCTGATGACGCTTTTCCTGATTTCCTGCCTTGCCATCGGTCTGTTCTACGGCGCAGGCTTGATGTGGGGACAGCACACGTCGCTTACCATTGCAGAATACTGGAGATGGTGGGTCGTCCATCTGTGGGTGGAAGGTTTCTTTGAAGTATTTGCCACGGTGGTGATTGCCTTCCTTTTCGTACGGCTGGGACTGTTGAGCGAAAAGTTAGCCATCACGAGTTCGCTGCTGACCACCGCCATCTATCTTTCGGGCGGGATTCTGGGTACGTTCCATCACCTGTATTTCGCGGGAACATCTACGGTTGTCATGGCTATCGGAGCCTGTTTCAGCGCCCTGGAAGTGGTGCCGCTGACGATTGTCGGTTTTGAAGCCTACAAGAACTACCGCGCAAGCAAGGTTACGCAATGGATTAAGGATTATAAATGGCCCATCTATTTTCTGGTTTCCGTGGGATTCTGGAACTTCCTCGGAGCCGGCGTTTTCGGATTTTTAATCAACCCGCCCGCATCCCTGTATTTCGTTCAGGGCTTGAATACGACCCCGCTGCACGGACATACGGCGCTCTTCGGCGTGTACGGCATGTTGGGAATCGCTTTCGTACTATTCGTTTTGCGGAGCATGTACCGCGATGCGCAGTGGAGCGAAAAACTGATGAAAATCTTCTTCTGGGGATTGAATGTAGGTTTGTTGCTGATGGGCGTATTGAGTCTGCTGCCCGTCGGGATATGGCAAGCCGTCGAAAGTATTGACAAGGGCATGTGGTACGCGCGCTCCGCCGAATTGATGCAGCAGCCGGGGATGGTTGTCCTCCGTTGGATGCGCGTTGTGGGCGATACGATTTTTGCCGTCGGACTCATAGCCGGAGTGTGGTTTATGCTGAAACTGATTTTGTTTAGCAAGAAATCGTCGAAGGGAGCGGAATAATTTATCGCTTCCCGAATCTTTTTTACCTCTCCCTAAATCCCTCCCCTGTGGGGAGGGATTTTTTTGGGGGGATATATCGTATTGCAGGATTGTAAATCCTTACAATAGGAAGACTGCGGATTGCAAATCCGCAGAGACGGACGTGTATTATTTGGGCATTCCGTTAGGAATGCATCGCTCGGTAGAAAGGTCATTTGTCCACAGGACGCATTCCGTACGGAATGCGACCTACAACGGGAAACATTTTCTACCGGGCGATATTCTCTACGGGAATAGATATTGATCTCTATGCTTCATGAAAGAATACGCCAAAGGCATTTAACATGGATAACCCCTTGCAACCCCCGAAGATTGAAAGATCGGAGTGAAAGGAGAATAAAAAAGCCCCACCTTACAATTTCAGTGGGGCTTTTTCCATCTATCAAATCGTCTATACTACTTCATTTCCCCATCAAACCATATCCATATTCCACAATCCGGGTAACATCTTCGGGTTTTGTGAAATTCACGGACTGCTCTTTGGCAAACGTTTCAATTTCTGCGGCATGACCCTTGAACAGTTTGCCCAAAGTCTTGGCGGAAAAGAATTTTTTGTAACTGTTGCCCGATTTCAAGTAATAGGTGTTGTCCATTTTCAGGCGGAACTTCTCGTCCGGTTTCAGTTTGACAAGTTGCCCTGCATTGTTTAGCGTATTGTAGGAAGTGGTGGAGGAAGTCTGCGAATATCCACCGTACCCCGCGGATTTTCCTTCGGAAAGCATCATTGCTTTTCGCTGGATAAAGAAGGAATTATCGCCTCCAACCGGAACTTCTTCATAGAAAATGCCTGCGGAATAAGCCGGCAAAAAACGGCGCTCCCCGATTACGATGACCACAATTTCCGGTATATTGGCGATTGCCAGTACCGTGCTGTCGGGCTGAAGAAACAGCATTTCCTGCTGCAACAAACTGTAATTGAGGGGGGCAGCCGAGCGCGTGCCATTCTTGAAAAATACGACTCCCTGCTCAAATTGGGGGAGAAGCATCCCGCTGCCCGTTTCTTCCTGGGCGCGCAAGGTATTGACGCAACAAAATGCGGTCAAAAATAGATATAAATAAATTTTTTTCATAAGATTATCATTTTATTAAGTTGTAATTCTTATTCCATTGCCGGAAATGCAGTGATGCGCAACCGTGCAGCGCCCATGGGAATCAAGGCAATATCATCCAGACGGTCGGCTTTCGGGGCATTTTCATAGGGTAATACCGCGCACAAGCCGTACTCATCCAGCGTCCATTCGGGAACAAGGCGTCCCTTTGCTTTCCAGCGCCAGGGAACATTCTCCAATGTAAACGGATTGGCGTCCGGAGCCAGCGGTTTCTTCTCCAAAATTAGAGGGGCGTGAATATCCAAGGCGTAATTCCAGGGACTTTCTGCATAAATCTCGTAAGAGGACCAGGCGGCTGCATCGGCTCCTTCCTGCCATTTGGAATCGCCAATGGCGGTTTCGCGGCTATTGATTAAATCATAGCGCTCCTTGATTTCGAGCGACAGGGTCAGTGGTCCGTAGTCCATGCTGACGCTGTTTTTATTCACCTGCCACTGCCTTTTCTTCAATTCCATCGGAAGCGAGAGCGTGATTTCATCGCCTTCTTTCCATTCCCGATTGATGCGCGCATATTCACCGGAGGGCAGTTTGCCGCCCCATTTCT
>JAITMT010000066.1 GCA_031277235.1 Tannerella sp. | reverse complement strand
TCGCACGTCTTGTCGGCAAAGCAGTCGCTGTTTTTGATTTTCAAGCGGATGCTTGCATTTTTGTTTTTGACCGTTTCCGGTTTTACTACTTTCAAGACGACCTCGGCTTGCAATATGCCGTCGTGATACTGTTCCAACTTCGAGACTTTCTTCCCGATGAAATCTTCTAATTTTTCTGTTGCATCAAAATGAATTGATTTGATTTTAATGTCCATAATTAGTCCTCCTTTTATTGATTAATATTTTGCTCTTGGATGAGCGTTATATACTTTTTTTAACTCTTCGAATGTAACGTGCGTGTAAACCGAAGTTGATGCCAAACTGCTGTGTCCCAGAAGATTGCGGACAGCGCTTATTTCTGCGCCGTCATTGAGCATACTCGTAGCAAACGCGTGGCGCAACACGTGCGGACTTCGTTTCGAGAGTGTGGGTATTGATGATAACTTCTTCTTTACCAGATAGTAAACGATAGCCGATGTGATCGGTTTTCCATCTTTCCGGACGAAGAAGCGGTCGTTTTTTTTCTCTACCGTCTTTGCGCGTACATTATTATATTGACTGATTTTCTCCTTCAACAGTCCGGCGAACGGAATCAATCGCTGTTTGTTGCGTTTCCCGGTAACTTTCAGCATCATAGCCTCGACGTCCACATCAGCGTTTTTGATTCCCGTCAATTCCGAACATCTGATTCCGGTTTCATATAACATTTCCATTATCAGCATATTGCGTACCGTTTCAAAGTCTTCGCCGGCTTCGTTTTCGTCTCCGTCCAATACCTCGTTCATATCCTTTTCCTTCACAAAATAGGGCAACGATTTCGATTTTTTCGGACCCGTCAACAGTCGGATGGGATTCTTTTTCAATACGCCCTGACGAATCAGGTATTTGTAATATGACTGTAAAGCGCTGATTTTCCGGTTGATAGACGACGACGAATAGGATGCGTTCATCAGGAATACGATCCATTTTCGCACCGTATCCAAATCTGCGCTTTCCATGGTAAACGATTTGTTCAGATTTTGCAGGAAGTCTGTAAACTGTTGCAAATCATTTGAATATGCAAGGACAGTATGAGCGGAATAATTCCGTTCATACCGCAAATAGTCCATAAATAAATTCATATCCATCATCGCACTATATTCAAAATCGCTACGAATATAGTGCAAATTTTTCAATACACAAAAAAAATCGGGATTTTTTTTTGAAATTTATATGGCAGCCTGTTGTAACTGTTTTACATACACTGCGTGGATGCGTTCTTTTCTCTTTAATACTGAGGGCTTTGAGAACGCTTGGCGGCTTCTCAATTCTTTAACCACTCCGGTTTTTTCAAACTTTCTTTTAAATTTTTTCAAGGCTCTTTCTATGTTTTCGCCTTCTTTCAATGGAACTACAATCATAAATTGTTTTAAAAAATTAATTAATATATTTTTATTGTTTTTGTTATAAAATCCTTTTTCGGACTGCAAAATTACGCATTGTTTTTTTTTTGACAAAATTTTTAACAATTAATTTTTTCTATCTTCATCAAACAATTTTTGCAGTCAAACGCTAATCGGAAGCGATTACCGTTGTTTATCAGATACATAGGCTCTTTATAAGGCGATTTTTTCGATTGCAGATGCGGACATATTCCCATCGTAAATTTCAAACAGTGCTTGGTAAACATCAGCGTCGCGTTCTCAAGCGGTTCCTTTTCAAAGGCAAACTGTGTTACCGTTGCGCCACGCTGTTCGTAAAATCGCTGTGCTTCAGCATTATAAATGTTCGCTGTATAGTCCAGATTCCGAATCGGATACGGTATGGAATTTTCAAAAACTTTTCGTTTTACCATTTTTCTTTTATACCGTATTTTTCTCAATTTCAACAGTTTATCAATTGCTTCACGCCGCAGTTCGCTTAATATGGAAGATGGAATAAAATAATTCCTTGAAAACGAGATATTTACATTTCCTGCCTCAAACGGCGTATTACCGAGTTTCGCCAATTGTACCCGGATAAGTTCGTTTTGCGGCGTTTTCGCGAGTTCTTTGTTCAATTCCCTGACAATCATTACTCTTGCATCCGTTTCATCCGTAACTGTCAGCGTAAAACCGTTGTTGTTTTCGTCCAATTCCCAATCCGTCCAAATTTTCCGCTCGGCAGACGGCTTGGCAAGCAAATTTTCAAATTCCTTGTCTAAATTCCTGTATATAAATGCTTTAGCCCTAAGTGATAATGGTATTGTGTGGGGAAAAATACGATTTCCATCCACCCGATTCACCCTGAAACCTTCCAATTCGCCCCTGGGATTGAAAAAAGCCAGCCCGTCGCCATTATGAATAGCATTTAAACTGCTTATAATAAACGTATTGCCCTTTATTTCCCGAACCGTTCCAATCGGTTCGCCGAGCGATTTCGGCGTGTCGAACGAAGTGATTTCCATGCCGCGACCGTGTGCAAAATAGGTCGTAAAACCGCGATTAAAACTTTTTTCCGGCTGAGGATCAAACGAATACGATGATTTTCCAACCGACGAGCGATAAAACGCCGTATTTTTTTCAAAAATGCGGTCTAATTTTTTTCGGTAATATGCCGTAACATTCTTAACATAAGATACATCCTTTAACCGTCCCTCAATTTTAAACGACGAAACGCCTGCATTCATCAGGGCTTCAAGGTCATCCGACAGATTCAAATCTTTCAGCGACAGCAAATGTTTATCGGCTATAATCGTTTTACCGTCAGCATCTTCCAGCGTGTATGGCAATCTGCAACATTGCGCGCACTCGCCCCTGTTGGCGCTTCTGCCTGTTATTGAGGAACTTAGATAGCACTGTCCGCTGTAGCATACGCACAAAGCTCCGTGAATAAAGGCTTCGAGTTCGGCAGCGGGAACTTGTGCGTGAATATGCTCTATATCATTGATAGACAACTCTCTTGCCAGTACGATTTTTGAAAATCCCGTCTCGTGCAGGAATTTTATCTGTTCAACCGTGCGATTGTCTGTCTGGGTGCTTGCATGTAGCTGTATCGGCGGAATATCCAGGCGTGTAATGCCCATATCCTGAATGATTAAGGCGTCTGCACCAGCGTTATATATTTGATTGATAATCGTTTCCGCCTCTTTCAGTTCGTCGTCTTTCAAAATCGTATTCAACGCCACATACACGCGTACATTATATATATGCGCAAAATCGCACAATTCCGCGATGTCATCTATCGAATTGCCAGCCGCCGAGCGGGCGCTGAACTTCGGAGCGCCAATATACACCGCATCAGCACCGTGTTTGACGGCTTCCAATCCGCAAACGAGGTCTTTGGCAGGCGAAAGCAATTCTATCGGTCGCGCGGTAATCATAGACTGCCCAGATGCTTGATGTCTTCGATATGATACGGCGTTTCCTGATATACGTAGTAATTCAACCAGTTGGTAAACAGCAAATTAGCGTGAGCGCGCCAGTGTACTACCGGCTCTTTGGCGGGGTCATTGTCCCGGTAATAATTTTGCGGCATGGCAATCGGTAAACCTTTTCCCAAATCTCTTTTATACTCGTCATCCAGCGTGCAGGGCGAATATTCGGAGTGTCCCGTAACAAACAATTCCCTGCCTCCGCGCGCCATGACCATGTAAACGCCGGCATCGGTACTTTCAGAAATCAATTGAATATCAGGAACTTTTAATATGTCTTCCCTGCGAATTTCGGTATGATGGCTGTGCGGCACAAAAAATTCCTCGTCAAAACCGCGAAATATCGGCAATAACGGGTCGTTCATGGTGTGCTTGAAAACGCCGAATTTCTTGGCAGGCAGTTCATATTTGGGGATTCCGTAGAAATGATACAGCCCCGCCTGCGCCGCCCAGCAGATGTAAAGCGTTGATGTTACGTGCGTTCGCGCCCAATCGAAAATTTCGATAATTTCATTCCAGTAAATAACTTCCTCAAAATCAAACAATTCTACCGGAGCGCCCGTAACGATCATTCCATCGTAACATTCCTTGCTGATCAGGTCGAAATCCTTGTAAAACTCCTGCAAATGCTCAATCGGCGTATTTTTGGGCGTATGTCCCTTAATCTTCATAAAATCAAGTTCTACCTGCAACGGCGAATTGCTCAGCAACCGAATCAAATCGGTCTCCGTCGTGATTTTCAACGGCATCAAATTCAGCACCACAACGCGCAACGGACGAATATCCTGTTCCGAAGCACGAAGCGAATCCATTACGAAAATATTTTCCTTTTTCAGTAACTCAATCGCAGGCAGATTTTTCTGTAAATTAAGAGGCATATATCAATCGGTTGAAGTTTAAGGAGTTAGTAATTCGTTGATTTTCTGACACATTGCTGCAAATTCCTTTTCGTCGTACAGGCGCGTGAGAAAAACGATTTTTCCGGTCTTGTCAATGATGACATTTCTGGTTATACCTGCCTTTCTATCAGCATATAACGCAAACGCATCGGCGCCCGGATCAAGCAACATGGGATAAGTAACGCCGGTTTCCCTGATGAAATTCAAGACCGTATCCGCCGGCTCGTCCCGGTCTATTCCGAACAGTGCAAAACTCGGATTGCTCTGATGTTTTTGCCATATATCCCGCTCAATAAAAGGCATTTCCCTGCGACATACGCCGCACCAGCTTGCCGTAAACTGCAACATCACGATTTTTCCGCGCAGGTCGGATAATTTAACTGTCTTGTTGTCAGCCGTTTTTAACGTAAAATCCGGAGCCATGTCTCCTATTTTCACGATATAGCCTCTGTCCGCAGGCTCTTCGGGAGTTGTGGAAGATTCTTCCAATCCAAGCGTAGCATCCTGGCTGACAGCCTTTTCTGCAACAACATTTGTACCGATTGAAGTCGAAGTGTTACTTTGCGCCTTGTTGCCGTTACAGGCACACAAAAACAGTCCTAAAACCGGAATTACTATATTGATTATTAGTTTCATATCGTTTATATTTCAAAAATAAATTATCAAAAAACAGAGACAAA
>JAITMT010000572.1 GCA_031277235.1 Tannerella sp. | reverse complement strand
AGTTCCCATGGATCGTTCTGCGTATCGTAAAATTCGATAGCCGGACGGTGAACGTAACGTTCTGCCATTGCTTTGGCATGTTCGTCGCCGTTTATCCAGCAAGTCCAGACCTTGGAATTCATCAGGTGCTTTTCGTGGTATGCGGCTTCGGGAGTTAAATTCACGATCAGTTTGTAGCGTTTGTCGCGGATGCTGCGAATCGGATACGCCGAGCCTTCGGGCACATTATTGTGAATACCATATGCCCATTGGCGACATTCCTCGTTTTTTCCGAATAAAGCGGGCAGAAAACTCCTGCCTTCAATCACCGGATCGGTTTTTCCGCCGATAAATTCGGTCAGGGTGGGAAGAACGTCCACATACTGCACAAGCACGTCGGAAACGCTTCCCGGTTTTATTTTAGCCGGATAACGTGCCATCATCGCACTGTGCACCCCATAATCCCAACTTGTCCATTTACCGCCGGCAAATTGAGGTCCCTGTTCTCCGAGGAACATCAGTAAAGTATTGTCCAATTGTCCGGTTTCCTCCAATAATTTCCAAACGGCGCCGACTTGCCTGTCAAGTTCTTTCACCTCTGCCAGGTAGTTGCAATAGATTTTGCGAAATTCCCTGTTGTCGGGCAAAATAGGCGCCAACACCAATTTGTCGGGATCAATGGAAGAGGGATCGCCTACCGTCCACGGCGCGTGCGGATTGGTGCTGCACACAAAAAGACAGAAAGGGTCCTTGGTGTTACTTATGCGCTGTTTGAGACTGTCGGTATAGAAATCGGCTGTTTCCTTAACGCAATCTATTTCAAATCCGGGAATTTCATCGAATTGAAAAACCGAACGGGGCGTCGTGTGGATTTTGCCGGTACGCCATACCTGATAGCCGATTTCAGGAAAGTAAGAAGTAATACTTTTGATATCGGAACGGGAAGTCTGGTGGTTTTTATATGTTCCGTTATGAACCGGGTAAAGTCCCGTATAAAGCGCTGCCCGGATGGGAACGCTCATGGAAATCGAAGCAAAACAGTTTGTAAACTGTACCCCTTCGCGGGCAATCCGGTCAATATTGGGAGTGGGGACATTTACGCCGCCATAGCAGCCGATTTCATGTGATGCCAAATCGTCGGCGATAAATACCACGATATTGGGACGTTGCTGTGCCTGTACCCCCGATGAAATCAGGGGAAGAACGCCCAATGAAACGGCTGACAACAAATTTGATTTGATTGATAACATTTTAATAATTAAATGATTGAATAATTCGTAATTTTTAATTCGTAATTGACAGTTGAACCTTGTCTATCCAACAAGTTCCGTCCATCGTGCCGACATAGAATACCAATTGGTAGTTCCCGTTTTCTTCGATGGAGATATCGTTGAAAGCAAATTCCTTGACGTCGGCGGTTAAGGGTATGACTTTATCAACTGATTTTTTCTGCGGATCGTTCACTTTTTCGATCCTGAAAATCATGCCTGTTGAACGGTCGGCTTTAGCCGAGAAACCGATATTGAGTTTTTCGCCTTTCTGCAGGTTCAATGTCCATTTCAGTTGAGCAGCCGCGGGGCGGGGACCTTTTTCGATAACATTGATTTTTGCCGTTTTTTGACCGGAGATAACGTTTTCGGTATCAATCGTGAAAGAAACTTTGGCTTCCGGGTTGCAAACGGTGTTCCAGTCTCCGAAATTATCGTCGAACTCGCCGTTGATGATTCGCTTGTAGGCGCGTTGCCGTTCGCCGTAATTTCTTGTATCCATCGGTAAAGCGTCAATACTTTCCGCCCATTGCTTCCAGGCGTCGTACATCTGCTGTTTCCGTTCGGGGTATTTTTCAGACAGATCGGTTAACTCCGTAGGATCTTTTTCCATGTCGTACAGGCAGATGGTTGATTCGTCGAAAGGATCGCCCTCGCTCGTTTTACAAACCAGTTTCCATTTTCCGTCGCGCATGGCAATATTGCCCTCGTGTTCCCAGAAGGTCGTTGTTCGATTCGTATTTTTACCCGAAAAATTGGGGATCAGACTGACGCCCTGCATCGGTACGATGGCATTTCCCTTGTATGTCGCCGGGTAGTTTGCTTGTGCCAATTCCACGCAGGTAGCCATGATATCGGTCAAGTGACCGTATTCATCTATCCAACTGTTGTTCAGTTTTTTATTGATACCGTTCGGATAGTGCACAATCAGCGGGGTAGCGATACCGCCTTCATAGGTAAAATGTTTGTATTCCCTGTAGGGCGTACTGCTCAAGTTAGCCCAATTGATGCGGTAACTTTCATAGGTATCGGCTTTGCCATCCACCGCTTTCCGTTTGCCGGAGGAGTTAAATTCGGCGCATGCTCCGTTGTCGCTGAGAAACATAATGACCGTATTGTCCAATTGTCCTTTCGCTTCCAAGCCGGCGATCAGTTTTCCGATGCCCTGATCCATTGCATCAATTTGAGCGGCATAAATCGCCATGCGCATGGTAAATTCGTGCTGCTTTTCGGGCGTAAGACTATCCCAAGCTTCGACTGCTTCATCGCGTGGAGTGAGTTCAACGTCTTTACCGAACAGTCCCATTTCTTTCTGGCGCTCGAAACGTTCGACGCGTAATTTATCCCACCCCGCCTTGTAGCGTTCCACATATTTGTCTATGTCTTTCTGTAAGGCATGGAGCGGCCAGTGGGGAGCATTATAAGCCAAATACATGAATAAGGGAGCCTTGGCGTAGTCGTGACGCGAGACAAAAGCAACTGCACTGTCGCTGAGCGCGTGGGTGAGGTAGAAATTTCCGTCTTCGGGCGAATGTTGCGGCTCGTTGTTGTTGTAGTAGGTCGTATTGAAATAGTTGGACGCCCCGGCAACGATTCCGAAAAAGCGTTCGAATCCCCGCTCTGCAGGCCAATTGTCGCTGATTCCGCCTTGATTTTTGCGGTCGCTGTTGAGGTGCCATTTTCCGTTCATGTAGGTGCCGTATCCGGCTTCCTTGAGAACCTCTGCAATTGTTACGCATTGGTTGTTGAGATAACCTTGATAAGCGGGGCGTTGCATGTCGGCTGCCGCCATCCAGCCCATTCCTGCCTGATGCGCATACAGTCCGGTCATCAGCGCGGCGCGCGTGGGACAACTGCGGGCGCCGTTGTAGAATTGGCGGTAGCGTATTCCGTTTTTTGCCAACCGGTCTATGTTGGGAGTTTCGATTTCTCCGCCATAGCAACCGATGTCGGAATAACCCATGTCATCGGCTAAAATAACGATGATATTGGGTCTCTCCGTCGCTTTGTCGGACGCGGATACGCAGGAAACACAGGATAGACCGATAAGGGACCAGTTGATATTTTTTATCATCATAATTGAAAATTTAATCCGTAATTTTTAATTGAGGCAACGACTGTCGCCATGTCAAGGCTTTTTCGCTCAGTTCTTTTGTTTTGTCCGGAAGCGAATTGTTTAGCGGAGTCGTTTCGCCGGGGTCGTCGCTCAAATTATAAAGCGCGGCAGCCGAGCCGTCGGCATTCATAAGCAGTTTGAAGTCGCCTTCCCGGATGGCTACATTCGGGCTGACGTCGCCGTCGGAGGGTTTTGGGAACGCTTTTGCATCGTTGCGCCGGTATTCCCAACAGATTGCTTTGGTCCGTTTTTGAGGAGTACCGAGCAAGGCTTTACTCATATCCATTCCATCAGACTGGAAATTTTCCGGCAAGACGGCTCCGGCAATCCGGCTCAAACTCTCAAACATGTCAAGTCCGCAGGCGACGGAGGTTTCATCAACTTTCCCTTTCGGCACTAAGTTTCCTCCATTCCAGACGATGAACGGCATCCGGATGCCGCCTTCCCAAAGCGAGGCTTTGGTGCCCCGGTAAATTCCGGCGCGGCTACCCTTGAAACTCGGCGCGGGACCGTTGTCGCTGGTGAAAATAACAATCGTATTTTCAGCCAGGCCCAATTCTTTCAAGCCATCTATCAGACGTCCTATTTGCCGGTCGTATTCTATCAGTACGCTGCCAAAATTCTTCTCTCCGTTCTGTCCTTTGGGATAGACTTCCTGTTCTTCTTCGTTTCCTACCCAAGGCGTGTGCATGTCGTCGGGCCAAAGGTTGACGAAGCAAGGCTTTCCCGCGTTTCTCTTCAGAAAATCGAGGGTTTTGTCCACAAAATAACAGGTGCGTTCCCAACGTTTGATGCTGTCGTCTGCCGACCATATCCAGTCGGTAGCCGTCAGGAGCGGATCGGGGTCGGGACTTTCCCAGGTGGATACATACTCGTCGTAGCCGTAATTTGTGATGGAAGGCGCATCGTCAACGTCGCGTCCGCCACCCATGTGCCACTTACCGAAATGAGCCGTTGTGTATCCGGAGGCTTTCAGGGTTCCCGGCAAAGATTGCGCGTCGGGATCTAAAAAGTCGGCCATTTCCGCATCCCGGTTACCCGCTTTGGTTTGCAGGAAACTGGTAATATTCCACCTGCCCGGATTCTGTCCGGTAAGCAAGCCTGTCCTTGAGGCTGAACTGATGGGTGAAGCGCTGTAATACTGCGTGAAACGCAAGCCCTCCTCCGCCATTTTGTCTATGTTGGGAGTCGGTACGAATTTGCCGCCGTAACAGCCCACATCGGCATAGCCCATATCATCGGTCAGAACGAAGATGATGTTGGGGCGATTATCCTTCAATTGCGCCTGCTGCCCGGATAAACCGGCAGGAACAGCAAGCGCAGCCAAAGGAATGATGGTGTTTCTGATATGCATGACGAAATATTTTTAGTCTGCTAACTGGGTAAATACACAATTATCAAAGAGCGTCAACGGCGCCTGATTCGGATTTCCAAAGGTTCGCTGATCAACTTGGAAACGAATCTGGGTAACCCCATCAGGAATTAATACTTCTCCCGTCACAGTTATAATATTGGATTCTTGAGAAGGATCCGTAACGATAGGCTCTGCATGATAGATTGTTAATCCGTTCGGCGAAAGCACTTTCACTGTTTCATCGGTCTTGATGCTCATGTTGGCATTGTTTTTTCTGTAACCGACAACAACGCTAAATTCGTATCTTACTCCCGGAGTAACGTTGATTAATTGATAAATTCCTCCTACTCGATTGCCTTCGATTCGGCAAGCGAAAGTTCCTGCAAGCGCACCTGCAAAGAATGCACCATTACCTGTCGTGAAAAATACGTCAGCGCCACCGGAAGCGTTTACCAATCCGATACGATTTATCGCAGTTGCCAAGTACTGAGTCATAACGCCGGCATTGGTGCCATAATAAGAATTAAACCAGTCAGCCGGAATGACAGTCCATCCTTCAAGAGCGGTAAATACAGATCCTGTCGTTTCAAATCCGGGATTTACCAGGAGGTTTACCAATTCGACTTTTACCGTACAGGATGCCGTGAATCCACCTTCTTCGGTAGTCGCCGTAACGGTCGTTTCTCCCACGCCTCTTCCGGTAACTTCTCCCGTAGCGGAAACTATTGCAACGGATTCGTTATCTGAACTCCAGATGACGTTTTTGTTGGTTGCTGCAGCCGATTGCACATTTGCCGTAAGGACACTTTTAGCGCCCGGCGCAAGGACCAATTCGGTCTGGGCAATGGTTACTCCGGTAACGGGAACGAATTTGACCGTTACGTTGCGCGTTGCCGTGAATCCGCCGTCGTTGGTTTTGACGGTAATGACCGCAGCGCCTACGGATAGAGAGGTTAATTCGCCCGTTGCGGGGTCTATACTTACCACAGTCCCGTTATTTGAACTCCAGGTTACGGTTTTATCGGTAGCGTCTATCGGCGCTATGACGGGCGCAAGAATTTTCTTGACGCCCGGCGCAAGGATTAACTCCGTCTGGTCGAGTGTTACGCCCGTTACGGGAACAATAATCTCTCCTCCTTCCCCGTCGTCGCTGCATGCGGTTGCCAGCATTATCGTGGCGGTTATCAGATAAAATATAAATTTTTTCATATCTGTTCTTTTATTATCCATGATTATCTCCATTCATTGAGGTAAATACCGTTTCCCTGATCGTCGCGGATGCGGTTACGGAAAACCATATCTTCGACAACTCTGCATACTGTGCCGTCTTCCAACGTCCATTCGTATTCCAGATGGAACGTCCGGGTGGCAGGATCGTAGGCGGAAGTTCCCGACGGACGCACTTCATACGGCGAAGCAGGGTCGGACACAAAGGTTACGGACGTACCGGTAATCGGCACACCAATCGAAAAAAGGACGCTGTTGGCAGGATCGGCGGGATTTCTGGCATCAGCCCCCACGCGGAACAGGGTAGGTCCTGCGGTCTGTATAAAACGCCGGCTATCCGTTTCGGTGGTGATGTAGGAGTAAGCCGAAGATTCGTAGATTACGCCATCCATTATTTTGTCCATTTCGCCGGAATAGTAGTAATATCCATGCTGCTTGCCAAAGTAACTGATTGACATGCGGATACTGCTTTTTTCCGGCAGAATCGTATCTACACCGGCTGCCGACACCAGGCGAAGCGGGAGCACATATTCGCCCGTCAGCGCTTTGGGATCGGACAAAAAGGCAGCCGAATCCATTACAATGGACAGATAGCCCCTAAAGTCGTCTCTGGGAATCACAATTTGTGAAGAATTTCCCAGTCTGTAGTAGGCTTCCGGCAATATTGACTTGCCTGCAACATCCGTTAACAGCGACGGATCTACCACATAATTCACGCTCCGGTCTTCATCGTTGTTCAACCTTCCCGCAAAAACAATGCCTGCATTGAGTTGCAAACCTTCACCCACGACGATATTCCGGTTATAGTCCTGATACGCAAACGAGACCGATGTGTACGGATAAACGTCTTCCGGGTCGTCGAACGCGCAGGAAGAGATGAAGCCTACCGAAACGAAGACCATTACAACATATTGAAACACGGAAATTAATAATTTTTTCATATCCTTATTCTTTATTTCTATTTTTATTCCCATCCTTTATTTTGTTTCAGCGCCGGAGCATTATACAGTTCCATGTAGGAAATCGGCTGGAAGGGCGACTTGAAATTTCGCTTTTCCATCAATATCCGCTCGTATGAGAAAGTATTTCCGGTCTTGACAATTTTCATTCCATAGACCTCTACATTGAGCGCATCGGGACTGCCGTCCGGTATCCAGCGGCGCAGGTCGTAATAGTAATGTCCTTCAAAACTCAACGTTAACCGCCTGTTGTTGCGGACGTATTTCCGGAACAGACCGGCATCGTTGCCAATCACGCTGTTCAGGTATTGATTGCCGGAACCGTATTGCAAATGTATTTTTTCCAATACCGTCTTTGCCGTGAATCCGAATCCCTTGGGATCGGCTGTTACGCCCCATGCCTCATTGGCGGCTTCCGCGAAATTGAGGTACAATTCCGGTTTGCCCAGGATGATGCGTGTTCTCGGGGTGGCGGCTGCCGTTACTCCCGGTATCAGCGACACCGTTTTGGGACGCAGCAGTTTCCGCAGGTAATAGGAAGTGCGGGACGTTTTCTGCAAGGGATCGTAAGCATCAATGCCGCTTTCGTAACTTTCGACCGTGTAGTAGCCGCCGGGACCCAGTTGTGAACCGTTGAAAGCCACCCACAGCGCCAAGCGCGGGTCGCGGTTGGCGTATGGATTTGCCGGATCGTAAACCGTACCTTCAGCGTCAATGGGATAGCCGTTTCTGTCGGGAAAAGCGTCCACATAGTTTTGCGAAGGATTGGTCAGCGCCGCTCCATACATGCCCGGCGGATAATTGTCATTTTCAAACTGTTTGTTTCCTGTCAGCACATTGCCCCGGAAGAACAGGTCGCGACCATTGTCGTTCCAGTCCTTATTTTGTAACTGGGTGAAATAATAGTTGTTTCCCGGGTCTTCGGTAGCGCTGGAAGCAGGCGTGTTCACCAAATCCTGAAAACCTCCGGCAACGGCTCGAATCGCCTCTCCTGCCGCAACAGCCGCCGCTTCCCACAAACCTGCATCATTGTTCGGATTGAATGCCGGGCTGGCGGCATAGAGTAACACACGCGCTTTCAGCGCCAGCACGCTAATGCCGGACGCCCGTCCGTTCATGCTGGCGCCTGTTACGCGGTCGGCTCCCATATATTGCACAGGCAAATATTTAACGGCAGTGTCGCAGCCGTTGATGATCTCTTTTACGCAGTCGGAATAGGAAGCCCTGGGCAAATTCAAATTATCACCGGTTACTTCCAGGATCTGATCGCCTATAAGCGGAACACCCAATAAATTGCCGTCGGAGGAAACTCCTCCGTAATCTTTCAATAAATTGGAATAAAAAAATGCTCTCAGAAAATAGGCTTCTCCATAAAGCCTCCAGAACTCGCGCACATTGTCAATACTGTCCTGCGCGTTCAGAATCCGGAAGAAACGCACCGGAGTAGGGATAGGAGCCGCCGGATCGAATTTCATTTTCGACAGGTACTGGTTCAACCGGCGGATTTGCTGGTAATTGAATACCCAGTTGTCCAGCGGATTGTTGTCGGGACGCAGCGCGCCGGTAGCACAGAGGTAGTTCATGCTCGCAAGGTCACGGGCAACGGAGTTATCCGTCATATTATCCATCTGAATATCAAACGTTTCGCCCAAAGCATTGTAGGCTTCCATCAAGGGACCGTTGAAGGATTGGGCGTTGGCAAACACCTCTTCCTCCGTCATCGTGTTGTCGGTGGCGGGTTCCAGAAAATCGGAACAGGAAGCGAACAATAACAGAATAATTGAATAACTCAATAATTGATAAATTCTTATTTTTTTCATAGACTCATACATTTAAAAATTAGAAAGAAACAGAGATTCCCCCGGTGATAGTCCGTCCCAGCGGGAAATTACCGATGCCGGCGCTTATATTTTCGGGATCAAGATCCTTTATTTTCGAGAAGGTCAGCAGATTCGTTCCGCGGGCAAAGACTTTCAGTTTGCCGATGCCGAATTTTTCCGTCAATTTGTAAGGCAGGGTGTAGCCCAATTCCGCATTTCGCAGTTTGAACCAACTGCCGTCCACGACCCAATAATCGGACGTGATAAAATTGTTGTTCCGAAATTCGGGACTGAGCACGGGATGCGGATTGCCGTTGGGCAGACCGTCAATGAGCACATTGGAATACTTCCGGGATCCGTAAATCTGATAGTATTTGTTGTCGAGCATCGTGTCGAAATTGCCCAACCCATAGCCCAGCAAATCGAGGTTAAAGCCTTTCCACAAGAGTTTCAGCGTAACGCCGTATTGCATGGAGGGCGTCGTGTTGGCGATGACCGTGCGGTCGGCGTTGTCCACTGTGCCGTCGTTGTTGGTGTCAATGTACTTGATATCGCCCGGACGCACGGGTCCGAATCCTTGTGTCGGCGAAGCGCTTATGTCGGCGGCGTCGGTAAAGGTTCCGTTGCTGCGTTGCCCCAGTACGTCGCCAATGGTACGTATTTTTCGCAAGCCCGCCAGTTGGTCGGGATAGCCGGGTTCCGCTTCAATGGTGGTTTCTGCCGTGCCGTAACATAAATTGGCTCCGACGGATAATTGCCAGTCGCCGATTCTTTTGTCGTACATCGCTTCAAATTCCCATCCGCGGGCTTTGTATTGCTTGAAGTTTTGCATCATCAGGACTGCGTTTTTTCCGGTTATGCCCGGAGTCATATCGGTCAAGTTGGCTAAGGCTCCGTCAAGTTTCCGGTCGAAATAACCAGCCGACAGCGTGAGCGAACGGAAGAGGCGGAAATCGGCGCCTACATTCGTCTCGTAGGTTTTTTGAAAACCGACATTCGGATTGCCCGTTTGCGTTTGTCTGACAATGTTGTTGAAACTGGCTATGCCGCCATAGGCTCCGTTGGGTTCCCACAAATCGCGGTAAAGATAAGGGGTAAACAAACCTTCCGTAGAATAGGTTGTCGAACCGAGTATCCCGTAAGAAGCCCTCAGTTTGAAGTAATCCATCCAGCCGATATTCTTCATGAACGATTCTTCGCTCACGATCCATCCGGCGCCCACCGTCGGAAACGTGCCGTAACGTTTGGAAGGAGCGAAAGAGCCGACGCCGACGCGATTGAGGCTTACCTCAGCCAAATAGCGGTTGTTGTACATATAGTTAACCAATCCACCCAGATTCAACCGTTTCATAGCCTGCGGCAAGGCGTTGTATTCTTCCCGCTGGCTGAAAAACACCAGCAGGGCATTGATGTCGTGCTTGCCAAAAGTACGGTTGTAGTTGGCGGTGAGGTTGAAAACATAGTTCCGCTGTGTTGTTGCGCCGCCTCGGGTCGGACTGGTCGCTTGCGTTTCCTGTCCCCACGAAGTATAGGCGACGGGATTGTCGGGATTGCCGGTAGCGCGGGGTTCCCACACAACGTAAGTTGCACCTTGCGTGGAAGTGAAAAAATTATACATGTCGAAAGTTACCGCGGGACGTATGGACAAGCCTTTCACCCAGCGATTCAAATCGAAATTCAATGCAAAATCGCTCTGGATGTAGGAATATTCGCGGTCTGCCTGACCGCTGTTTACCAGCGCCCCGTAGGGATTGCTCCGATTGATGCCTGTTCCGCCCAACACAAATTCCCGTTCGGGATCTCCCACGTTGGCTCCCGGGATAAAAATGGGAAATTCGTTGGGACGGTTGTCCGACAGCATGTTGAAAAAGTTCTGGGTGGACATGTTGGGCCACGATTTGTTTTGCAGCACGGCGTTGAATCCGGCGGAAAACGTGATGAAATTCAAAATCGTATTGTCCACGTTCCCGCGAATTGTATAAACATTATCGCGGTTGGGATATTCGGTATATTTTTCCAGTCCGCCGTTGGTCTGGTATCCGATATGCGCAAAAAACCGCGTTTTTTCATTGCCTCCGGAATATTG
>JAITMT010000561.1 GCA_031277235.1 Tannerella sp. | reverse complement strand
GCATAAAGAAGATGGTTATATATCGGGTAACGATTATGCGGTTACCTGGGCATTCGGGCATCTCATACTGGAAAAAACGGTCAAATTGACCCCTTAAAAACGGTGGAAATTGACCACCTACAGTTACACTACCAAAACAGTAAAAAGTTGTCATCGGGATTGGGGTCAAAAAGCAGTAGATTTGTCCCGAGTTAAACTTTAATTTTACTGCAAAAATACATCTATTTTTTTACGATGCAATATTTTCGGTTTATCAAATTTATTATTGATAGTCATTTTCCTTTTTTGTTTTTCTTTTTCTGATAGATTCTCCAAATAATTCCACCCTTAATGATTGATGTACCAATCTGTCGAGAATGGCATCGGCAATTGTTTTTTCGCCAATAACATCATACCATCCTTTAACTGGCAGTTGCGAAGTGATGATGGTTGAACGCTTCCCATGTCTGTCTTCAATCATATCCATCAGGATCCCTCGCGATCCGGAATCAAAGGTTTGCATACCGAAGTCGTCCAGTATGAGCAGGTCGGTTCTTTCCATTCGTTTCAACTCGCTTAGTATTGTTCCTTTTACTTTTGCAATTTTCAGCTGGCTCATCAACTTTGCGGTAGAGGCATAAAAGACGCGGTATCCATCCTGACAGGCTTTGTTTCCCAAAGCCGTTGCAAGGTAACTTTTACCGGTTCCGGTCGGACCTGTAATAAACAAATCTTTATTGCCCTTTACAAACTCAAAGGAAGCCAATCGTTCCACTTGATTACGGTCAAGTCCCCGCTCAAAAGAGTAATCTATATCCTCCAATACGGCATTGTAACGAAATGAAGCTGCTTTGATTGCTCTTTCTACCGCCCTGTTTCGGCGGTTGTCCCATTCGCTTGCAACTAAATGGGCAATAAATTGATCTTGCGTCATTTGTTCTTTTATGGTATTCTCCAACGATGTCTTAAAAGCATCGTGCATACCATAGAGGCGCATGCTGCGCAGTTTCTCCAATGTTAAATTGTTGTCCATAATTTTTAATTTGATTTGATTTTTAGATTGTAATTTAATTAATTGACACTTAATTATTTATTTATTTATAATAATCTTTCCCCCGTATATTTTCATGTTCGGGTATATCTGCCGTCTCTTCGGGAACTTCGATAAGTTCGGACTTTGTTTTAAGAATGTCCTGTATCTCAAAAAAACTGTACCTCTGGTAACTGTCGGCAAGACGACAGGCGGAGGCCAATCGCTCTACTCCGACCTTACGGACTAATGACAGTATGCCGGAACACATCCTGTTTGATTTATCTATATAATGATTGAGTTCTAATATTTTACGGATATAATGTTCCACATCTTCGTGTATTTCTGACGCTTCTTTCAGAAAAGTTTCCGGCGACCATTCCAGAATGGCTTTGTGTTTTATGGAAAGATGCTCAATGTCGGTAGTGTGTCGAAATTGAGTCCGGTTACGCGTGTGATTTGCCACCCTGTTATAACCGTCAAAAACCTCCACGTCGCTTGCCGTGTAACTGATTCTCAACTTCTTTCCGATGTAAACGGACGGAACACTGTAATAATGTATATCTTCGCTAAGGCGGATATAACCGTCTTTTCCAACGGTTGCCATACTGTGTTTTTTGATTTGGTATCGAATGGGATTAAGGCTGGCAAGTGCCTCTTTTTCAATTTCTTCAAAATAACTTCTTCGAGAGTAATTCCTGCCCGTCAAACAGCCGTTATTGTGCAACTCTAATGCCGAACGGATGGCCGCATTCAGAGATTTTAAGTCGGGACAGTGAAGCGAGTCTATGCGGGTAAAAATATCTTTGTAGGTCAGTTTTACTGCATTCTCAACCAATGCTTTATCTTTAGGTTTGCGAACACGGGCGGGAACAACTGCTACGCCATAATGTTCTGCAAAACGATCGAATTCATCATTCAGTTTCCACTCGTGGAGTCCGGCTTTGATAACCGCTGCTTTCAGATTATCCGTAACCATAGCTCTGGGTGCTCCGCCATAATAGTAAAAGGCATTTTCACTGGCGGTAATAAAATCTTCTTGACTTTGACCGTGTACGGCTTCTACATAAGTCAACAGGCTGCAACCTAAAATTGAAACATATACGTCTACCTGCCGAGGTTGTTCACCGTGAGGATAAATCCATAACTTGTCTCCCGTGTAGTCAATAAACATTTTATCTCCCGCTTTATGTTCCATGCGCATCGAGGGGTTGCTTATCTTACGGTAACGCTGTATAGCCATTCTAAATTGGGTTAATCCGTAACCGTCCGGATGTTCCCTGCGATATTTTTGCCATAGGATAAGTGTGGTCATCCCTTTTTTGTTCAATGATTTACAAATGTCGGGAAGTAATTTTTCCAACAAGTCTAAACGGGTATTGGGAACTTTGCTTTCTTCTTTTACACAGAAAATTGCGTAAAGTTCCGAATCGCTGTGACGCTGAAAATTATCATAACTCATATCCAAAGTCTGCCACTTGTGGATATATTTTTTTACACTGTTACGAGATGTGCGGGCTAACGCTGCAATCGTTTTGATGCCGGTCTGTTCTTCATACAGACGGACAATTGTTCTTAGTTTGTTCATTTTAATACATTTATTAGGCATAATCTACTGCTTTTGTTTATCAAAAGTTAATAAATTTTTACCTTAAAATCCTTGAATGAACAACTTTTTACAAACCAAAATCAGGGGGTTAATTTGGAGCGTTTTTGAGGGGTCAGTTTCCTCCGTTCTAAAGGGGGTAATTTCCTCCGTTTTTCACTGGTCAATTTCCATCGTTTTTAAGGGGTCAGTTTGACCGTTTTTTCCATATATGGAATCTCGTTTTGAAGTTTTTGTATTTCCGGCGATGCGATTTCCTTGTAGAAAAAATCAGTGCTTATTCCGGATAATTTTCCTTCCTGAAATTGCTCAAAACGATCAAGTAATGCTTTGTTGTGATAAAATAACTGTTCTTGGAGGTATGAAAGTATGACAGTGAATCTGAAAGGACGCAGTTTTCTGACATTGTTGGATTTTTCGACTGAGGAGATACGATATCTGCTCGACCTTTCGTTTGAGCTGAAGCGTAGGCGCCTGGCGGGCGAACGGGGATCTGACGGCAAGCTGCTGCGCGGCACATCGCTTGCCGGAAAGAACATCCTGCTGATTTTCGAAAAGACCTCTTCCCGCACACGAACGGCTTTCGAGATCGGCGCGATCGAGGAAGGCGCCCACGTCACCTATATAGGGCCGGGTTCTTCACAATTCGGAAAAAAGGAAAGCGCGAAGGACAGCGCCCAATTGTTCGGCAAGTACTACCACGGTATAGAGTATCGCGGGTTTGCGCAGAGCACCGTGCAGGACCTTGCCAGGTATTC
>JAITMT010000560.1 GCA_031277235.1 Tannerella sp. | reverse complement strand
ACTTCTTCCGGTTTCACATCACCCACCGGCATGGAAGGGTATAATCTATCGGGAACATTGACGCTGAACTATTTCCCAACCAACAACCCGAACATTTCGGCAGAGGTTAAAGTTCGTCTTTCCGGAAATTTCCTTTCGGTTAACAGTCCCATTGCCGAAACCGTGCAAGTTTATTCGATAAATGGAATGTTGCTGCGTCATTTCCAAAAACCGGCGGGACAGGCTACTTTTTCTGTTAATCAGGAGCAAAACTCCGTGCTAATTATTACGGGAAGTTCAGGTTGGGTGCGGAAAGTGAAGAATTAGAATGAACGGAATTTCTTCAATTCCTGCCTCCGTTCTTTTGCCTTGCCCTCCGTCAACCTGTTCAGAAGTTCCCAAAAATCGGCGCCGTGGTTGTGATGAACGGTGTGGCAAAGTTCGTGAAGCAATACATACTCAATAAGATGCGGAGGTAACAACATCAGAAAAATCGAAAGCGAAATAACTCCTTTCACGGAACACGAACCCCATCGCGTCCTGCTTTTCCGAATTTTTACTTCCCTGTACGTAAAACCATTATTTACAGCAAGTTGATGCAGTCTTGGCGGCAGTTCAGTCTTGGCTTTTTGGCGCAATTCCTGCTCGTTGAAAGAGGGAAGTTCCGGTCGGGGCTGTTTGTTGAACTTCTCAATCAGAACCTCTCTTTTTTCGTGGAAAAATTCCTCTGCCTTGGCGTAAGAACCTAAAAAGGGGACAGTTACAGAGACATTTCCCTTTGAAATTCTAATAATATACCGCTTCGCCCGAAAATTTTTCCTGAACTTTACGTCACCCAAAATCGGGTCTGCAAGCATTTTTTCCTTAGCGGAATTTTGTTTATGCACGGGTCGTTTTTTATGAAATGAACCGCAAAATTAAACAATAAACGGCAAATTGACAAATGGATTTTCTTCTGCTTCCCGCACAAACAAAATCGCTTAAAATAGGGATTTTAAAGAAATTTTCCCTATCTTTGCACTCAAAAAATTGAATTAAAATGGCAACAACAGTACAATTCAAGTATCAGGACCCGTTCCCGACGGGACAAGACACGACGGAGTATTATTTACTCACAAAAGATTATGTATCAACCACTTCATTTGAAGGGAAAGAAATGCTGAAAGTAGAGCCGGAGGCGCTTACCTTGCTGTCGAAAACCGCTTTTCGCGACGTGGCGTTCATGTTGCGTCCCGAACATCAGCAACAAGTGGCAAAAATTCTGGACGACCCCGAAGCCAGCGAAAACGACAAGTTCGTGGCGCTCACGTTCTTGCGCAACGCCGAAGTTTCCGTCAAGGGGCAACTGCCTTTCTGTCAGGACACAGGCACCGCTATTATCGTCGGCAAAAAGGGACAGCAGGTATGGACGGACGAAAACGACGGGGAAGCGCTTGAAAAGGGTGTTTTTCAGACTTATACGGAAGAAAATCTGCGCTATTCGCAAAACGTGCCGCTAAACATGTACGACGAAATAAATACGAAGTGCAACCTGCCGGCGCAAATAGATTTGTATGCCGTCAAGGGCGCTGAATATCAGTTTCTTTGTATCGCAAAAGGCGGCGGATCGGCAAACAAAACATACCTGTTTCAGGAGACAAAAGCGCTGCTCAATCCCAATACGCTGCTGCCGTTTCTCGTGGAAAAAATGAAGACGCTCGGCACGGCTGCCTGCCCGCCGTATCACATCGCTTTCGTGATTGGCGGCACTTCGGCGGAGACAACGCTGAAAACCGTAAAACTCGCTTCGGCGCATTATTACGACAACCTGCCGACCGTCGGAAACGAAGGCGGACAGGCGTTCAGGGACGTTGAACTCGAAAACCGGCTGCTCGAAGAAGCGTATAATATCGGGCTGGGCGCGCAATTCGGCGGTAAATATTTTGCGCACGATATTCGCGTCATTCGCTTGCCGCGTCACGGCGCTTCGTGCCCTGTCGGGATGGGTGTTTCCTGCTCGGCAGACCGCAATATCAAGGCAAAAATCAACCGTGACGGCATCTGGATCGAGAAATTGGAGGATAATCCGGGAAAATATATCCCCGAAGCATTGCGCAAAGCAGGCGAAGGCGAGGCTGTTCAAATCAATCTCAATCAGCCGATGGCGGAGATTCTGAAAGTACTGGATAAATATCCCGTGGCAACGCGACTTTCGCTGAACGGCACGATTGTCGTGGGTCGCGACATTGCGCACGCCAAACTGAAAGAACGTCTGGACAGCGGCGAAGGATTGCCACAATACATTAAGGATCACCCGATTTACTACGCCGGACCTGCCAAAACCCCAAAGGGAATGGCTTCCGGCTCGTTTGGACCGACGACCGCCGGACGCATGGATTCGTATGTGGATTTATTCCAGTCGAACGGCGGTAGTATGATTATGATAGCGAAAGGCAATCGCAGTCAGCAAGTTACGGACGCCTGCCAAAAATACGGCGGCTTCTATCTTGGCAGTATCGGCGGTCCGGCAGCCATTTTGGCGCTCGACAGCATCAAAAAAGTGGAATGCCTCGAATATCCCGAATTGGGCATGGAAGCCATCTGGAAAATCGAAGTGGAAAATTTCCCCGCCTTCATACTCGTTGATAATAAGGGAAATGACTTCTTTAAACAGTTAAAACCAGGACGTTACAATCTATGAAATCACTTCGAGTTCCTTTTATCAATCAATTGGATAATCTTGATATTCAGGATGTTTCCGGCATAATGGAAACGGAAGCCGTTCGCATCAGCATTGATACGGTCAACTGGAAAGAATTTCCGTACAAGCCTGTAACTGTGGCAGATATTGCACGCGGGAAAAATGACCTGTATTTGCATTATTTCGTACGCGGTCTGTCGTTGAAAGCGCTGGCAGTCAGGGATGGAGAATATGTTCATACGGACAGTTGCGTGGAATTTTTCATGCGCCGGGAAGACGAACCGGGATATACCAATTTTGAATTTAACTGTCGGGGAATATGCTATGCAAATCGCAGCGTTATGAACCGCAATGAGCGTATTCCACTGACGGATAGGGAATACACAAAAATCAGGCGTTTCTGTACGGTGCAAGGCGATGCTTTTCCCGAAATATCAGGACTTTACGCATGGGACGTAACGGTAGCGATTCCGTTTGAATTGATGGGTTTGGACGGCGAAAAATTACCGGAAAAAATCTTTGGAAACTTCTACAAATGCGCGGACGAAACGGCGAATCCGCACTACTTGTCGTGGAATCCGATACCGCTTCCCGCTCCGAGTTTCCATTGCCCCGATTATTTTGGGGAGATTTATTTATGATGAAAATATGTTGGGCTATTTGAAAAAAATGTCTATTTTTGCAGCCGATACGCAATAAAGGAATGAAATATTTTGGAATAATTTGTTGCCTTATTTTGTCCAACTGGGTATATTCCTCTCAAAATAAGCCTGTTATGTCTATTGATGAGTTGGCGGTTGAATCTTCGGCGCAGAATATTCAAGCGTTGCGCGATTCGTTTTTGCAGGCGGGCGATTATCAAAAAGTAATTGAATTGAACGATTCTCTCATCAAAAAAGACGAGGAACTGAAAAAAAATGCCATCAAGGAACTGGAACTCAAAACGGCTGCCGAAGCAAAGGATAATGAATACAGGCAGTTGAAAAGGGACAGGGAATACAACGAAAGACGCAATAAACTGCTTTGGGTCATCTCGGTTTTGCTGGGTTTGGGCGCTGTTTTTTTCGTGCTGTACAATTCCTCCAAACGTAAAAATATTGCACGCCAAATTGCCCTGATGAACGCCGAAAAGGAAGAGGCGAATCTGCAACTGAAACTCAAAGAGGAACAGGCAGTTCAGTCTGAATTGCAGAAATATGAAGTCCTGTCGCAATTCAATTTGAAAGAGCAGGAATTGCACGGCAAACTGGAGGATTTTGAACAGTTACGCAAGGAAAAGGAACTGTTAGACAGGCGAATAGAAGATTATCGCCAAAGCATTGAGGCGTTTGAATCGTCGGTCGAGAAATCGGTTAGCGAAAACAACGAGTTGCAAAGGGAAATCACGGAAGAACTCAAACTGCATATCAAGAAATATCTTCCTGATACTGAGGAATATGTGAAAAATATCGAAAACATTAAGGATGATTTTGTAGATAACATCCAGAAAACCATAGACGGAAACCTGTCCCGGCAATATCTGAAATATTGCATTTGTTTTGCGGTGGAAATGACCGTCAAGGACGTGTCCGACTGCTGTTTTGTGGAACAGTCGTCCGTCCACATGATTCGCTACCGTTTGAAGAAAAAATTCAATCTCGGCAACGACGACAATATTGATTTGTATTTGAAGAAACTTTCGTTACAGTAGTAGAGGCAATCCTCGCGGTTGCCCAAGACCCGCCTGAACCATTGTGCAAACCGGGCTTTCAACGGGATTTACAAGATGACCGGGATTCCCGGGAAATCGGCGCAAGCGGGGAAATATAGATTGGTAGAACGGTAATCACTTTACATTTTCACCATATTTTGATGCGGTTTCCCTGGAAAGTTACCGCTTTTTATCCGTTTTTCAAAAAAATGTGTTAATTTTGCAGTTCATTATTTCTGAATAAAAACTATTTATGATGGGAAATAGAAAAATTCATGTTATCGGTGTTATTGCATTTTTATGTCTGATTTTCAATGCAAATGCACAGGAAAAGAAGCCCGCAACCGGGCTGCCGCCGGAGGTCATGTCGTGGACAAAATCAACGCTGGACTCGCTGTCGTACAAA
>JAITMT010000540.1 GCA_031277235.1 Tannerella sp. | reverse complement strand
TGGATATGCGCAGGGTATCAACTGCAGCCGCTTCCGTTAGCGATATTTCGCCGTCGCCGTTGATATTGATTTTCGTGTCTGCCAACAGCGCCGCCTTGAAATTGGCGTCGGGAATATTGGCATCATTCTGTGCGTTAGCCACACCTGCGCTGCAAACCGCCAGGGCGAGCGCCAAAAAGAATTCGTAAATATGTCTCATCATGTAAAATTTTAATAATTTGTTAGTTAATTGTATCAGTCGGCAGCATTCCCTGCGTTTTCTGTCCCGTTTTGGATTGAAAGCGCATTCAAAAACTCCGAAAAACATCTGCAAATGTAAAAACTATAATTTATATAAACAATAAAAATGGCTATTTTTTACGAATACTGCTCGATTTGCCGCAAAGTTCGCAAAGAAAATCACGCGGCACGCAAAACTTAAAACCGGGTAGCCAATTCTTTGCGCCCCTTGCGGTTAAATCTCAGAAAAAAACGGTATCTCCTTCAAAAAAACATAAGTCATGGTTTGATAGTCTATCTGGCAGCAATAATGCACAAGTCCATTACTGACAATCAGATAGGGGACTTTCAACACCGAGTTGTAGCGTGCTATCTGGTCGAAAACCTGTTCGGTAATCTTGACGTCCGGAGCCTTGTACTCGACAATCACGACGGGCGTCAAAAAACGGTCGTAAACAACCGTGTCGCAACGCTTCGAAGCGCCGTTCATATCTATCGTTACTTCGTTGGCTATCAGCCCGGCGGGGAACAGACGGTCGGTAATCAGAAAGCGCACAAAATGCTGCCTGACCCATTCTTCGGGCGTCAGGGCGACATGCTTGCGACGGAGGGAATCGTAAATGTATGATTTTCCGCCTTTTTCGATAATTTTTGCATTATATTTCGGCAAATTTAACTGTATCATCCGATTTTTTGTTTACATTTGCTTGATTTTTCAAGGATACAAAAGTACAAAATTTTATAAAATTATTCACAAAATGGCTGCAAAAGAATGGACTTACGAAGAAATATGTAGCGATATAGCGGCGAAAAAATTTGCTCCCGTTTACGTTTTGATGGGCGAGGAGCCGTATTTTATTGACGAAATCGAGGATTTGCTGATGAAAAACGTGCTGACGGAAGATGAACGCATTTTCAATCAGACGCTTTTTTACGGTCAGGGCACGAAGGTGGAAGAAATCATCGCCATCGCCCGCCGCTTCCCGATGATGTCCAAACATCAGTTGGTGGTCGTCAAGGAGGCGCAGGAATTGAGCAGAATTGACCTGTTGAGCCATTACGTGAAAAAACCGCTCCTCTCAACCGTACTCGTTATTTGCCACAAATACAGCAAGTTGGACGGTCGGAAAAGTTTGCTTTCCGAAGCGAAAAAAATGGGCGTCGTGTTCGATTCCAAAAAGATATACGACAACAAAATGCCCGATTTCATCATCAAATTCGTGCGGAAAGAGGCTTTGGAGATTGACGCAAAGGGCGCCCAGATGTTGTCGGATTTTCTGGGCAACAACGTCAGTCGCCTGGCGCAGGAAGTCGAAAAACTGAAAGTCATTCTCGCCGAAGCAAAAACCCGGAAGATTACGCCCGAAATCATCGAGCGAAACATCGGTATCAGCAAGGATTACAACAGTTATGAACTCGTAAACGCACTTGCCGTCAAGGACATTTTGCGGGCGAACCGGATTGCCGATTATTTCGATAAAAACCAGAAGGCTAATCCGGTACAAATGGTGCTGCCGACGCTTTTCAACTATTTCACGAACCTGATGATTTGTATTTATGCGAACGCCAAAACCGACCAGAGCATCCTGAAAACGCTCAATCTGCAATGGTCGTTTCAGGCTGCCGACTATGTTTCAGGCGCTCGCAACTACTCTGCGATGAAGGTTTTTAACATTATTCACGAAATTCGTCTCGCCGACGCTGCGTCCAAAGGCTTTGAAAATAATTCCCTACCCATCGGCGACATCTACAGGGAGTTGCTGTATAAGATATTGCATTGAGGAAATAGAAGATTTGAAGATTTGGAGATTAGTGTTGAAACTGTTTTGCTGTTGCTAATCATAGTTCTTAAACAGTTCTTTCTTAACGGCGTCTTCGTATGAAATGATCTCGCCATTAAAATAGTAATGGTTTTTATCTTTAGCAAAATTTCTACGCTGATTGACAATTTCAAAAGTCTCCAAATCTGCTCCATCAAGAATAAATGCACGTTCTTCATAACTGTCGGCATAAAATATATGGTATTTATCCCGCGCATAGCAACGACCACCGTCCAATAAGGTAAAAGTCGGATAATCAACGCTGTCAATTCTGCAATCCGCGTAATAGTAATAATACTTGTCGCACCCCCAATCAACCAGAAAATCAATCCTGCTGTCCCTGAATTCCCGAAAAAAATCAAACAGGTTTTTTATTTCCCTGTAGGGCTTTGTTGACAGCAACCGAAAAGTAGCGGGATCTGTAATATCACTCGCAAGGTATCCCTGATTATAAACGAAGTTTTTATCTTTTGCATAATAATGACCGATTGTTGTAAAAGTTTGACAGTCAGCGCCGGATACAACTTCGCCCTTAAAATAGACGCTATCGGAATCAAGGGCATATTCATCAATAAGAATTTTTAATGTCTCGGGATTGGCAGTCGAAAGTAATTTTTCGCTCCAGAAAATATGTCCGCTATCCACTGAATAATACGCATTTATCACTTTGAATGTATTCACATCGGCGTTCTCAATAGCGTGACCTTCATAGTAAGTGTGATACTTGTCCACGGCGTAAATTTCACCAAAATCCTTGAGGACTTTAAAACTTTCAAGATCTGCGCCTTCTACCTCATATTCTCTTTTGATGCCAAAACCCGGATGATAGGAATAATACATTTTTCCCTCTTTTATTCCGTACCCGTCGCAAGCCATCAGCATAAATCCCACTGAAATGCAGATAAATATTTTCGCTAAGATACTTTTAAACTTATACATAAGCCATATCATTTTTTTAACAGTTTTTGCTTAACGGCGTCTTCGTATGAAATGATCCCGCCATGCAAATAATAACGGTTTTTATCTTTAGCAAAATTCCTGCTCCGATTGACAATTTCAAATGTCTCCGGGTCTGCTCCTTCAAGAATGGGAGCACAGTCGTAATCGGCATAAAATATATGGTATTTATCCCGCGCATAGCAACGCCCGCCATCCAATAAGGTGAAAGTTGGATAATCGGCGCTGTCAATTCTGCAATCCGAATAATAGTAATAATATTTGTCGCACCCCCAATCTGACAGATAATCAATCCCGCTACTTAGTTCCCTGAAAAAGCCAAACCAGTTTTTTACTTCTTTGTAGCGCTTTTTTGACAGCAATCGAAAAGTAGCAGGATCTGCAATTTCACTCGCAATGCGCCCCTGATTATAAACGAAGTTTTTGTCTTTTGCATAATAATGACCGATTGTTGTAAAAGTCTTACTGTCAGCGCCGGACAGGACTTTACCCTGATAATAGACGCTATCGGAATCAAGGGCGTATTCATCAACAAGAATTTTTAATGTCTGCGGATTCGCTGTCGAAAGTACTTTTTCACTCCAGAAAATATGCCCGTTATCCACCGAATAATACTCATTTATCGCTTTGAAAGTGGTTACATCGGCATTCTCAATAGCGAGACCGCGATAGTAAGCGTGATACTTGTCCACAGCATAAATTTTCCCCACAAAGAAAAAACCTTTGAGAACTTTAAAACTTTCAATATCTGCTCCCTGCACTTCATATTCTTTGCGGCTATTTTCATTCGGCCAATAGGAATAAAACACTTTTTCTTCTTTTTTCCCGTATTTTCCTCCGCAAGCCATCAGTATAAATCCTGCCAAAAAGCAGATAAATACTTTCACTAAAATGCTGTTAAACTTATACATAATCTATATTGTTTTTTT
>JAITMT010000526.1 GCA_031277235.1 Tannerella sp. | reverse complement strand
TCCCATCTCTTTGGCTAACAGATAGATAAACGGACGAAATCCCACGCCCTGCACCAAACCTCTGATTGTGATTCTATACGTCATTCCGACAAAAATTTGTACGAAGATAGTGATTTTTTCTGATTTTCTTCATTCCGTGCCGTAAAAATTCGGCAAAAAATACTCGGTTCGTGCCGGTTTGCAATCGGTGTGAACGTGTACCGATCGCGGGTCAAAACCTGCAGTTAATTGAGGCATTATCCCTTCCAAACATTCTGAAATTACAACAAAAATCGTAAATATCATTAACTTTTAGTGTTTTGTAAAAAAAAGTTCGTACATTTGCGAGTTGATTGATTCATTATGAGGTCATTTGATTTACTTCGTATCTTGGAGAAAATAAAGAGTTTGTAAAGATGATGAGATGTAAGAAATTGAAAATAAATATATTATGAAAAGGATAGTTGTATTGTTCGGTGCATTGGCAATGCTGGGAATGTTGCTAACCGGTTGCCTGGAGGAGAGAATCATTGAGAAACCCGATGATTCCGGAGTCGTCGATTCGCCGCCCCTCCCACCACCACCGCCAACAAAGTATGTTAAAGTAAGTTCAAGCGTTGAATCAACACCGTTTCCAATTAATCTTGCCAACGAAAGAATCGGGCTTTTTGTATATCGAGACCTCGAAGTACTGGTGGAAAACAAGGTGATACAACTTGAAAACGGCAATAACCAGTTCGAATACACCGGTCCGGATTCGACGGGATTCGTTTTCGGCTATTATCCGTACCTGGCGAGGCCTTCCATGTATTTCACTACCTATAACGGATTTTTGGATTCTATTCAAGATCAATCCGTTACTACGAATACTTCATTTTCAGCCATTCCATCCGACTTGACCCGTCAAATCTTGCTGGTATCCACAAAATCCGGAACATTCAGTTTCAAGGGGGAAACCGGTACCGTACAGTTTCGCAACGTTCTTTCGGCGCTTCAATTCAAAATTACCAAGGATCCTGCATTGCCATTTTTTGATAATCAGCGGATTACAAGTTTTCAAGTCTATCCATCCTGGGGTGTAGATTTGGAAAATCCGACGCCTTTCAGAAACTTGGCAGGCGAATATACGGTGGATGTGAGAGGAGCATCCGACAATCCGGCACAATTGTTGCCCTACTTTTCCCATCCGGCACACCGGATAAAAGGTGAGATTAAAGCCAGTCCCGCCATATCCGTTGCGAATGATACGGTTGTGATTTGGGCACTTGTCACGCCGTTTGACGCCATTGCCGCCAGTAAACTGATTTTTCGTTTGGAAACGGAAAACAGCGACGGAAGCATACACTATACAACCAGGAATATGTTTGATTACGGTAATATTGCGCGCAATACGATAACTTCATATAATGTGGTGTTGACGAAAGAGAACGTTTCCAGCGACGACCTCGTCAATGAATCGTTAGTCGGCTCTCCGGCAAACAGTTACATTATTTCCGAACCCGGAACATTCGCCATTTCCATAAAAACGCCTACGGGAAGGGAAATAACCGGAACCAATGCCACCTGGCTGTGGGCATCCAAAGCGAGTGGTAGCAATTCGTTTGATATCAATGATTTAATTGGAAATATTGAATATGATTCGTCCAAAAAACAGATTCTTTTCCGGGTGGGAACGGAAAGCGGCGATTTCAACAAAGGAAACGTTATCCTTGCCCTTCGCGACGCACAAAACAATATTGTCTGGTCGTGGCATATCTGGCTGACTGACAAGCCGGTAGATATACAGTATGAAATAGGCAAGTTCATGGACAGAAATCTCGGCGCATTGACTGCAACCGGTTCACCGTCCGGCGACGCCTACGGATTTTTGTACCAGTGGGGCAGAAAAGACCCGTTCGTGGGGAGCGACGGCATTGTTTCCGATGAAAGTTATGATCCGCTTTCCCTTGCCCGCAGCCATACGATAATCAACAATACTGTTGCATGGACAGCCAACGTAGCGCAATGGAGAACAACGACAGCAGCCGGTACAGTCGAAGCGGCAACCCGTTTTCCGATGCAGTTTATCAGCAGTAATGCCACAAACAATCAGGTTGACTGGTTCAATGGAAACAGCAATGATTTTTGGAAAGACACGGGGAAAACCGATAACGACCCCTGTCCGTACGGCTACAAAGTACCTTCAAGAAATAATTTTGACGTTTTGCATGTTGCATACGGACAAAATGGAAGTAATTACTATTACAAACGCATATCGAATACACATTGGGAATACAAGTTTTCCGGAATACAGACAACGAACCTTTGGATGGCTGCAGGTCGAAGACAGGGAAGGAATCAGTCGCCGGATGCAGGTTTGGGTGGCAAGTTGAAATTTGCCGGAACAAGCGCCGCACAGGGTCAATTATATTACTGGACATCAACAACTACCGTTGCTCCGTGGACTGCTGCAGGCGCTTATCGCATTAATTCACAGGGACCTGTCGAAGGGAAATACATACTCAATAGCGAAGAAGATTGGGGTGACAAAGCCGACGCCTATTCTGTCCGCTGCGTGAAGGAATAATTGCCGATGAAAGATTTTCTGAAAGTATTGAAACGTTTTGTACCGCCGTATAAGAAATACATGGTACTCAATATTTTATTCAATTTCCTTTCGGCGATTCTCAATCTTTTTCAGTTCGCCCTCATCATACCGATTTTGAATATCCTTTTTAAAACGGATGACAAGGTCTATTCATTCATGGAATGGACGTTTCAGCCATTTTCGCTGGAAGCATGGAAGACGGCGCCTGAAATCATAAAGAACAATTTCCTTTGGTATGCGGGCGACATTATTTCGGCGTATGGCGGTAATTTTACGCTCGTCATACTGGGTATTTTCCTGACTTTCATGGCATTATTGAAAGTGGCGGCAATCTATCTGTCATTTTATACCATGATACCGATTCGCACGGGTGTAGTACGGGACATTCGCAACAGTATCAACCGGAAAATCACGGAGTTACATCTCGGTTTCTTCTCCGAAGAACGCAAGGGCGACATCATTGCGCGCGTTTCGGGCGATGTGAACGAAATCGAAAATTCCATTATGAGTTCGCTTGACATGCTGTTCAAAAATCCGATCATGATTCTGATCTATCTCGTAACCATGCTTGTAATCAGTTGGAAACTAACGATTTTTGTACTCATCCTGTTGCCAATAGCGGGCTATGTAATGGGACAGGTCGGTAAGTTCCTGAAAAAGAAATCATTGCTCGGACAAACTCAATGGGGAGCATTGATGAGCCGCATCGAGGAAACGTTGAGCGGACTGCGGATTATCAAGGCTTTCAATGCCGAAAAGAAGATACAGGGCGGTTTTGAAACGGCAAACGACGAGTTTCGACGCACGACCAACCGCATCTATCGTCGTCAGCAATTGGCGCATCCGATGAGCGAACTGCTTGGAACTGCGACGATTGCCATCATTTTGTGGTATGGTGGCACGCTGATTCTCGGCAACAACAGTCCGATTGCCGCCTCGACTTTCATCTTTTATTTAGTGATTTTTTACAGTATCATCAATCCTGCAAAAGATTTAAGCAAAGTGACTTACGCCATTCAGAAAGGACTTGCCTCCGTCGAAAGGGTCGATAAAATTTTGAAAGCCGAAAGCGAAATTCAGTCGCCTGCCAATCCGAAGTCTGTTACGTTTAATCAATCTGTTGATTACAGGAATGTCTGGTTTAGATATGGAGAACAGTGGGTATTACAAGGGATTGATTTTCAGATAGAAAAAGGAAAAACGATAGCGCTTGTCGGACAGTCGGGCTCGGGAAAAAGTACGCTGGTAGATTTGTTGCCCCGTTTTTACGACGTTACCAAAGGAGCCATTTCGATTGACGGGACGGACATTCGGGACGTTTCGCTGTATGATTTGCGCGCGCTGATGGGCATTGTCAATCAGGAGGCTATCCTTTTCAACGACACGTTTTTCCAGAATATCGCTTTCGGAACCGATAACGCGACGCAGGCGCAAGTGGAAGAAGCGGCGCGGATTGCGAATGCGCACGATTTCATCGTGGCTTCGGAGAAAGGCTACGCTACGAATATCGGCGACCGGGGCGGCAAACTGTCCGGCGGTCAGCGGCAGCGCATCAGCATCGCCCGTGCCATACTGAAAAATCCGCCCATTCTGATCCTCGACGAGGCGACGTCGGCGCTCGATACCGAATCGGAACGATTAGTGCAGGAAGCGCTTGAAAATCTGATGAAAAACCGTACCACGATTGTGATTGCACACCGCCTTTCGACCATCCGCAATGCCGATGAAATCTGTGTATTGCACGAAGGAAAAATCGTGGAACGCGGTCGCCACGAAACCCTCATCGCCCAAAACGGCTACTATAAACGCCTTTGCGATATGCAGCAGTTTTGAGGGAAGACAATGAAATTCAGCATTTTATTCCCTACGAAAATATCGCTCGGGAGAAAATATTATAACAGATTAAAACAAAAGACATGAAAAAGACAATAACCCTATTCTTAACATTATCGCTTGCAGCATCCTGTACGCAGGAATCGCGGAAACCCGGTCCGCTATCCTATTATTTCAACCAACCCGCAAAGATCTGGGAGGAAACTTTTCCGCTCGGCAACGGACGGATCGGGATGATGCCCGACGGAGGCATGGACAGGGAAACCGTCGTGCTGAACGAGATTTCGATGTGGTCGGGCAGCAAACAGGACGCCGACAATCCCGACGCGCTCAAATACCTGCCCGAAATTCGCCGGCTGCTCTTTGAGGGCAAAAACGCCGAAGCGCAGGAATTGATGTATGAAACCTTTGTCTGCAGGGGTGAGGGCAGCGCCTATGCCACTGGATTCGACAAGCCGTACGGAAGCTATCAACTGTTTGGAAATCTGGTCATTGACTATGACTACCCCGATACTTCATCCTGTTCGGCATACAGGCGGGAACTGCACATCGACAACGCCGTCGCCAACGTTCAATTCCGGAAAAATGGCGTAACCTTTGTGCGTGAAGCGTTTACGTCGCTCGCTTCCGACCTTGCCGTGATCCGCCTGACGGCAGACAGGGACAAATCACTGAATTTCACCGTTTCCATGAACCGCGATGCGGAAAGGGAATA
>JAITMT010000525.1 GCA_031277235.1 Tannerella sp. | reverse complement strand
AAATATTCGGCAACGGCAATAAAATCGTCGAACGTATTTTGCTTATTCTCTTTAATGCCTGCTTCGTACCATTCCTTACCAAATCCGCCGTCTCCCCGCAGAGAAGCGCGTACAAAAATTCCTCCCTTTTCGAAAAAAGAATAAAATAGAGGACTGAAAGACGGATACATAATGTTGTTAAAACCGCCGTATCCGTACAGCAAGATCGGATTTGTGCCGTTGCGCTGCATATTTTTTTTGTAGGTAATAAAAAATGGAACGCGGGTACTGTCCTTACTTGTGCACCAAATTTGTTCGGTAATAAAGTCTTCGGAACGGACGTTGGGGTTATCAACTTTAAAAACTTGCGCTTCCAATCTGTGTATATCCTGTATGCGATATAGCGTAGAAGGAACGGCAAAAGAAGAAAAATCGTAGTAGAAAGTGGTGTTATCTATCAATGAGGATCGAACTGTGCCGATACACGGCAAAGGCAACTCTGTTTGATTGCTTCCGTCCATATCATACACATACAGTCTGGAATAGGAATTGTGCAAATGCGATGCGACAATTTTGTCGTCCACAATACACGCCCAGGACAGAAAATCTCCCTTACCGGCAGAAAAAATAGTATCCCATTGCGGTTTGCCCGAATTGATATTCAGTTTCATATACTTATCCTGATAAGCCAATAAATAGATATCGTCTCCAATATTTTGTATGTTATCCAAGCCGTCAATATTTTCTTTCTCAAAAACATAGACGAGGTTTGAATTGGGCTTATCCATTGGCTTTATGCAAAAATATGAATTATCAATAAGGTATAGAAAACGTTTATCTTCGGAAAAGCTCGCATTAATGCAGTAATGATGGAGAAACATACTGTCTGCATCTTGCAGACTATTGGGCTGATGACAGAAAATACCCCATTTCTTGCTGTCTTTATCAAAAAACGTATAATATAATTGATTGTCTTTCCAGGCAATCCAAGTATATTGAACACTGTCAATCGTTTCCGGCAAATCCTGATTCAGTTCGACGTCTCTGATTCTGATATTATTTCCACTTGAATCTTTCGGCGTCGAAAATAAGTATGCCAAATAACGACCGTTATCCGATAATCTGAAATTAAGAATCATTGCGCTGTCAGCCTTGGATAAGGTATTAATATCCAAGAGAAAACGCAGTTTATTACCCAAACTGTCCATCTCGTACAAATTATAGCAGGAATCAATATTTTCAAACAAATAATATGCGTATCCGTGTTTTTCCATCTGTTGCCGACGGGGATA
The DNA here is from genome assembly GCA_031277235.1 of Tannerella sp. Taxonomy (GTDB): domain Bacteria; phylum Bacteroidota; class Bacteroidia; order Bacteroidales; family Tannerellaceae; genus Tannerella. Next base: position 14,063 of record JAITMT010000525.1, on the reverse strand, counting down.
TGCATCCACGCTATCCAAATCCTTGCGGATTTTTGCACGGAAGGGAATTTTGGAAAGATAATCGGACGTCAGCGAATCCTGGACAGCCAGCCACGCTTTGGTCGTATCGGACTGAACAGCCTCCAGCCACGAATAGGGATGGACAACCGTATCTCCAAAAAAGACCAGAACAGAATCCGAGCGATACGTTTCGGGATAAGTAACGGACATATCCGGCTTTTGCTTGCACCCGACAAGCGCAAACGTTAAAACCAGGGATATGTACCCATACCGTTTCATTTTTTCCCGTTCAACTTTTCTTCCATTGCCGCCAGCATGTCGCTCAGGCGTTCGACCTTCGATTTGGTGATGGCAATCCGCCCCGAGCGGATGAACTGCAACACGCCCGTACGCTCGCTCAACTCCCGGAACAGCGCCTGCGTTTCCGCGTAATGTCCTGTTTTTTCGAGTACTACCCACACGTCGGTCATGTCCAGAATCCGTGCGTTGTAGCGGCGGATGATGTCTTCAATCGAGCCCAGGGACAGCAGTTTTTCCGTGGAAATCTTGTACAGCGCAATTTCCTGATGCACCAGATCGTCGTCAGTGTTGTAATACGCCTTGATGATTCCGACACGCTTATCTATCTGTTTTATAACCTTTTTGATAGAACTTTCGTCGGTGAAAGTGGTGATGGTAAATTTGTGGATTCCCTCAAGTGCGGACGGCGAAACGGACAACGTCTCGATGTTGATACCCCTTCGCGTGAAAATAATGGTTATCTGATTGAGTAACCCTACCGTATTTTCCGAAAAAATCGTAATTGTATATAATGTCTTTTCCATATCTTAATCCCCCAATAAAATGTCTGAAATACTTGCGCCTGCCGGTACCATCGGATAGACCATACCTTTTTTCTCTACCATAACTTCCAGCAGATAAGCGCCTTTGGTGTTGAGCATTTCGGCGATGGCTTCGTCGAGTCCGGCTCTTTCCTTAACCTGTCTTGCAGGGATGTTGTATGCCTCTGCAATCTTCACGAAATCAGGATTTTTCATCATCACTTCCGAATAGCGTTCGCTCCAGAACAGTTCCTGCCACTGCCGCACCATTCCGAGATATTCGTTGTTGAGTACGATAATTTTAACGTCAAGGTTAGATTGCATGATCGTACCGAGTTCCTGAATCGTCATTTGCAGTCCGCCGTCGCCGGTGAAAAGGCAGACCGTGCGGTCGGGAGCGCCGAATTTTGCACCGATGGCAGCCGGAAGTCCGAAGCCCATCGTGCCTGCGCCGCCCGAAGTAATCACGCTGCGGGTGCGGCTGTAGCGGAAATAGCGCGCGCCCATCATTTGGTTTTGTCCCACGTCGGTTACGAGCACCGCCTTGTGTCCGGTCGCTTCCGAAACCTTGTTCACAACTTCGCCCATCGTCAGTTTTTCCGACGCCGGGTAAAGTTCCTTGCGGATGACTTTTTCCTCCTCTTTTTTATACAGTTCCCGAAACTCTTCAATCCACTCTGTGTGATGGTTTTCCCTTAACAACGAGGTGATTGCGGGTAACGTTTCCTTCACGTCGCCCAGTACGGCGACGTCAACTTTCACATTTTTATTGATTTCTGCGGGGTCAATGTCGAGATGAATGATTTTTGCCTGGCGCGCGTAAGTTTGCAGGTTGCCCGTAACGCGGTCGTCAAAACGCATTCCGATGGCTATCAGCACGTCACACTCGTTGGTTTTAACATTGGGCGCGTAATTTCCGTGCATTCCCAACATTCCCGTATTCAGCGGATTATCGCTGGGGAGCGCCGAAAGTCCCAACAGCGTTGAACCGGCGGGAATATCCGCTTTCTTCAGAAAATCAAGCAGTTCCGCTTCCGCATTTCCCAAAATTACGCCCTGCCCAATCAAGGCAAACGGTTTTTTCGCCTGATTAATCAGTTCCGCCGCTATTGCAACCTGTTCGGGTTCCATATCCGGTTTCGGGATATAAGAGCGTATATGATTGATTTTTACCGGTTTATACTCCATATCACCGATTTGTGCCGTCCGTGTAACATCCAGTACGACCGGACCCGGACGACCCGTCGAAGCGATGTAGAATGCCTGCGCCACCGCCCAGGGAATTTCTTCCGGAGTACGAATCTGGTACGACCATTTCGTAACCGGCAGCGTAACGCCCATCACGTCAACTTCCTGAAAAGCGTCCGTGCCGAGCAAATGAGCGGGAACTTGACCTGCAATGACCACGATCGGCGTGCTGTCAAGCATCGCGTCGGCAATGCCTGTGATGGTATTTGTCACGCCGGGACCTGAAGTTACGAGGCATACGCCCACTTTTCCCGAAACGCGCGCATAGCCTTCGGCGGCGTGCGCCGCGCCCTGTTCGTGCCGCACCAGAATGTGTTGCAGCCGGTCTTTGTAATCGTACAAAGCGTTGTAGATCGGAATCGCCTGTCCGCCCGGATAGCCGAAAATATATTCGACTTTTTCCTCCAATAATGAAAGCAATACTGCTTCCGCACCTTTAATTTTACTTGTTGTCATAATTTTCAAATCTTCAAATTTTCAAATTTCTAAATATCCCTGACGCCGCCCTTGTCGGCAGATGTAACCATTTTTGCATAAACCTGTAAAGATTTGGGAATAACCCTGTTACGGACAGGTTTCCAGGCTCCTGCCCCTTTATTTTCCTCTTCTTTACGGCGCAAAGATAATACTTCTTCGCTTAATTTGACATTTATTTTCCGTTCGGGTATGTTGATTTCGATGACGTCGCCGTCCCGGAGCAATCCGATGGCGCCGCCCGCAGCCGCTTCGGGAGAAACGTGTCCGATACTCAATCCCGATGTTCCGCCGCTGAAACGGCCGTCCGTAATCAACGCGCATTTTTCACCCAAATGTCTTGATTTAATGTAAGATGTGGGATACAGCATTTCCTGCATTCCCGGTCCGCCCTTCGGTCCTTCGTGGATAATCACCACGACGTCGCCGGCATGTACGGACGGAGCGCGCCCCGTTTCTGCATCGCCGATAATTCCATCACACGCATCATCCTGGGAATGAAAGACTTTCGCCGTTCCCGTGAAAGTGAGAATCTTTTCGTCAACACCTGCCGTTTTGATTACGCAGCCGTCTGTTGCGATATTTCCTTTCAGCACCGCCAGACCGCCGTCTTTTGAATAGGCGTGCGCCATGTCGCGGATACAGCCGTCTGTACGGTCTGCATCAAATGAATCGTAATAGGCTGATTGACTGCCCAATACAAGATTAAATCTATGTCCGGGCGCGGACAGATAGATACGCGAAGACGCATCATCTTTGTTCCCACAGAAAATGGAATATTTTTCAAGCGCTTCCTTCAGGGAAAGCCCGTCAACCCGTTTTACGGAAGTATCCAACAAGCCGCCCCTTGCCAGTTCGTTCATAATTCCCAACACGCCTCCGGCACGATTAACTTCCTGAATATGATATTTTTGCGAGTTCGGCGCCACTTTACACAAACAAGGCGTTTTACGCGAAAGATTGTCAATATCATCCATCGTGAAGGGAACGCCCGCTTCGTGGGCAATCGCCAGCAGGTGCAGGACGGTATTCGTGGAGCCGCCCATGGCTATATCAAGGGTCATCGCGTTCAGAAAAGCCGCTTTGGTGGCGATGTTCAAAGGCAACACCGACTCATCGTTTTCAAAATAATATTTGTTGGCATTCTCGACGATGAGTTTTGCCGCGTCGAGAAAGAGTTGTTTACGGTTTTCGTGCGTCGCCACAACCGTCCCGTTGCCGGGCAAAGCCAAACCGATGGCTTCGTTGAGGCAGTTCATCGAATTGGCGGTGAACATGCCCGAACAACTGCCGCACGTGGGACAGGCGTTCTGTTCCACCTGTTGAACCACGTCGTCGCTGACCGAATCGTCGGCTGCCTGAACCATGGCGTCAATCAAATCGAGTTTGCGACCGCTCCACTCGCCTGCTTCCATCGGACCGCCGGACACAAATACCGTCGGAATATTCAACCGCATGGCAGCCATCAACATGCCGGGCGTAATTTTGTCGCAATTGCTGATGCAAATCATCGCATCCGCCTTGTGCGCTTCGACCATGTATTCAACACTGTCGGCAATCAAATCGCGCGAAGGCAGGGAATACAGCATTCCGTCGTGCCCCATGGCGATGCCGTCGTCAATCGCAATCGTGTTAAATTCCGCCGCAAAGCAGCCGAGTTTTTCTATCTCATTCTTAACGAATTGCCCGATTTCGTGCAGATGCACGTGCCCGGGAACGAACTGCGTAAATGAATTGACGATGGCGATGATGGGCTTGCCGTATTGTTGCGGTTTCAAGCCGTTGGCAGCCCACAAAGCCCTTGCACCCGCCATCCGGCGACCTTGTGTTGTTTTGTTACTTCTTAATTCCATAAATTATTAAATCATTACTAAAACCATTATTTAGACTGCAAAATTACTTTTTATTTTGGCAAATCAAAAGCAATTCCTAAAAAAATGCCGTTAAATTATGAATACGATCTGGATGAGGTGTTTGTAATGTATTGATTATAATTGTATTATCCCTGATTGGAGTTACCGGATAATAAAGTGTTGCGATTTTTACCTGCAAAACGGGAAAATGATTGAGGTTTTTTCAGGAAATGATTGTGCGGAGAGCAAATCCCGCCAAGAGAAAGTGCGAAATTATTTGGATTTGAGGATTTGAGAATTTGAAGATTACTTTACATTGATATGCAGAAAATGAGATTTCAGAGAACGGGGTAAATGAAATTTTTATTACCTTTGTAGCCTTTTAGACGTTAAAACTACTATATGATAACTATCAGTAAATATCTACATATCAAAGATATAGAAAGCATTTTATTCAACGGCGAAAACATTGCCCTGTCCCCGGAAACGGAATCGGAAATGATGCAGTGTTTTGATTTCCTGAAACAGTTTGCTTCCGACAAGGTTATTTACGGGATCAATACCGGATTCGGTCCGATGGCTCAGTATCGGATTGATGATCAGTCTCTTGAAGAACTCCAGTACAACCTCATCAGAAGCCATTCCACGGGAGCCGGAAATCCGTTGCCCGATTTATACGTCAGAGCGGCGATGCTTGCCCGTCTGGGAACATTCGTACAGGCGAAATCGGGCATTCATCCCGGTTTGGCGCGTCTTTTAATCGAATTTATCAACCGGGGCATTTATCCCTACGTTCCCGAACACGGAAGCGTGGGCGCCAGCGGCGATTTGGTGCAACTGGCTCATATTGCGCTGGCTTTGATCGGCGAAGGCGAAGTGCATTTCAAAAACGAATGGAAAAGCGCCAAAGAAGCGCTTGAAGCGGAAAATCTGAAACCTTTCGCCATTCATTTGCGGGAAGGATTAGCCATAACGAACGGAACGTCGGTCATGACCGGTATCGGTCTGATTAATTTGCTGTATGCCAAGCGGATACTCGATTGGGCGGTGGTCGCATCGGTCATGATGAATGAAATCGCCTCTTCCTACGACGACTTCATGTCGGAAGCGCTTAACGCTACGAAACGGCATGACGGACAGGCGGAAATTGCACGCAGGATGCGGCAGGTTTCCACCGGCAGCCAATGTATCTATAAACGTGAAAATGAGTTATATAACGGCAAACACAACGGGACTAAAAAGTTTGAACACAACATCCAGTCCTATTATTCCCTGCGCTGCGTGCCGCAAATTCTGGGACCGATTTTCGATACGCTGCAAAATGCCGAAAAAGTGTTGATGAATGAATTTAATTCGGTCTGCGACAATCCGGTTGTGGACGTCGAAACGCAAAATGTGTATCACGGAGGGAATTTCCACGGCGATTATGTTTCGTTTGAAATGGATAAAATGAAGATTGCCGTTACGAAACTGACCATGCTGGCGGAACGGCAGTTGAATTATTTGTGCCACGACCGCATCAACAAAATCTTGCCGCCGTTTGTGAATCTGGGTACGCCGGGCTTGAATTACGGGTTACAGGCGGCGCAATTCACGGCGACTTCCACCACGGCGGAATGTCAGATGCTGTCCAATCCGATGTATGTCCACAGCATTCCCAATAACAATGATAATCAGGATATTGTTAGTATGGGAACAAACTCGGCGCTGATCGCGAAAACGGTGATTGAAAATTCCTTTCAAGTCATGTCCATCCATTTCATGGCGCTGGTTCAGGCGGTGGATTATTTGAAATTGCAGGATAAATTGTCGGAGCAGACCCGAAAGGTCTATAACGAAATTCGGGAATTTTTCCCCGTTTTTTCCGACGATACGCCTAAATATAAGGATATTGAGCGGATGAGAGAGTATTTGACGGGAAAATAGTGTAACCCTCTATTTATCTATCCCCGCACCTGTCCGTCCCCGGTAATCAAATATTTATAGGTAGTCAATTCCGGTAAAGCCATGGGACCGCGGGCGTGCATTTTTTGCGTACTGATGCCGATTTCCGCGCCGAAACCGAATTGCGCGCCATCCGTAAAAGCCGTTGATACATTGGCATATACGCAGGCGGCGTCCACTCGCTGCAAAAATGTTCGCATCGCTTCTTCCGATTCCGAAACGATACATTCGCTGTGCATCGAACTGTGGAGGGCGATGTGTTTCAACGCTTCTTCCAGAGAATCAACTGTTTTGATACTCATGATATAATCCAGAAATTCCGTTCCGTAACTTTCGGAAGTTGCCGGTTTCAGCAGGTCAGCCGGATAATGCCCCGACAACATCGCCAGTGAAGGCGCGTCCGCATAGATTAAAACCTGATTTTCCGACAATTTGCCGCACAGGTATGGCAGGTCGCCCAAGCGGTCGCGATGAATCACGAGACAGTCCAGCGCATTGCAAACGCTGACTCGACGGGTTTTGGCGTTGTGAATAATCTGCCGTCCCTTTTCCCGGTCTCCGGCTTTATCGAAATAAGTGTGGCATATTCCTGCGCCCGTTTCGATCACCGGAATACGGGCATTTTCGCGCACAAAATCAATCAGCGTACAACTGCCGCGGGGAATGACCATATCCACCAGACCGACTGCCTGCAACAACGCCGTAGTTGCCTCATGTCCAGCCGGTAACAACGTGCAGACCGACGGATTTATTCCATGCTTTTTCAACACGCCGTGAATAATCGCAACCAGCGCCCGGTTGGAATCAATCGCATCCGAACCGCCTTTCAGCAGACAGACATTGCCCGATTTCAAACACAGGGAAAACACGTCGAAAGTTACATTCGGACGGGCTTCGTAAATAATACCGATGACGCCGAAAGGTACGGATACTTTCCGGATGGTCATCCCGTTGGGGCGCACGGCTTCATACAAAATTCTGCCCAGCGGAGACGGCAACGAGGCTACCTGTTTCATGTCCGCGGCTATATCTTCCAAGCGTTTCGGCGTCAATTTCAAGCGGTCATACTTGGGATTTGTTTCTTCCATTCGCTTCAAATCCGCCCGATTTGCTTCCAGAACAGTTTCCGTCGCCTGCAACAGGGCGTCGGCTGTATCATTCAATATCTCATTGATTTGTTGATCGCTGATGCTTAGCAGCGACCCCGCAGCCGCAGCCGCCTGTTTAATTAACTCTAAATTTTCAATCTTCTTAATTATCAATTGTCAATTATCCGTCTATATATAAATAATCATAATGAACGAGCGGTTTGACCGAGCGATTTCCGATACGTGCGCGGGCTTTTTCGCTGTCGTATTCGGCGCAGCCTATCCCGATCTGGTTGCCTGCGCCGTCCAATATTTTCACGATATCGTCCTTCTCAAAATCGCCCTCAATGCGGGTTACTCCCACCAGCAGCACGCTCGTCGCCCTGTCCGTTCTGAGCAATACTTCGCGGGCGCCGTCGTTGACAAAAACCTCTCCCTTGGCAAATCCTCCGGAATGGGCAATCCACTTTTTAACGTTGCTGACCGATTTCGGCGAAGGCACAAAACGGGTACAGACGACCGCGCTGTGTTCTTTCAACAAATCCGGGAGAATATTGTCCCGCAAACCGTTCGCTATCATTACTGCAATGCCTTCATCCGCCACTTTTTGCGCAATACGGCATTTCGTCAACATGCCTCCGCGTCCGAATTGCGATTTTCCGGTACGGATAAACGAGAATTTTTCCTGTTTTCCATCGGAAATTTCGCGGATTACCTTTGACTCCGCCGCCGCCGGATCGCCGTCGTAAATACCATCTACATTACTTAAAATAATGAGCGCATCCATGTCCATCATCGAGGCAATCAAGCCGGACAGTTCGTCGTTGTCCGTAAACATCAGTTCCGTGACGGCAACCGTATCATTCTCATTCACAATGGGAATGACCCCGTTGGCGAGCATCACTTCCATGCAGTTTTTCTGATTCAGATAATGACCGCGCGTCCCGAAGTTTTCCTTCATCGTCAGCACCTGTCCGCAGGGAATATGGTGCTCGCGAAACAGTTCGTAATAGCGGTTTATCAGTTTTGCCTGACCGACCGCCGAATACAACTGTCTCGCCGAAACGGCGTCCAGTTTTTTGTCCGGTTTGATTTCGCTGCGCCCGGAAGCGACCGCCCCCGACGAAATCAAAACAACGGAAACACCGTTTTTATGCAACTCCGCAATCTGATCAACCAACGCCGACAGACGGGTAACGTTCAATGTCCCGTCATTCCGGGTCAGCACGTTGCTCCCCACTTTAACCGCTATTTTTCTGTACCGATACATATTCTGTTCAATCAATTCGGGTGCAAAAGTAATACAGATATCTGATTTTTGATGCGTTTTTGAAAGTATTTTTTACTGCAAGGTACGAATTTCGTATTCTTTGCGGTAAAGTGAAATCCAAAGAGAAATGCCCGATTCAATATTTTCTGATTGCATCTACCGGATTGGCAGTAGCCGCTTTGACCGCCTGACCGATAACCGTTAACAAAGTTACGGCGATCGTTATTACTCCGGACAGGGCGAATATTTTCCATCCGACGGTGATACGGTAGGCGAAATCCTGAAGCAGTTTGTCTATCCAGAAATAGACGAACGGAAAAGCAAACAGCATCGCTATGAAAACCAATAGAATAAATTCTTTCGTCAGCATCAGAACGATATTTCCGATTCCGGCGCCGAATACCTTGCGGATACCGGTTTCGTGAGTTTTTGCTTCGGCGGTGTAAGTTACGAGACCGAACAGTCCCATACAGGAAATCATGATCGCAATCAGTGAAAATATCCCGAACAACCGTCCCGTCCGGATATCCGAGCGATACATCTGCTCGAACGATTCATCCATAAAACTGTAATCAAACAGGTAGTTCTGATTGTATTCCTTCCACAGTTTTTGAACGGCGGCAATGGCTTGATCAGCGTCTTTTGCGGTTGTCCGAACGTAGAGCGTATTAGCCCAATCCGAGGCATTAAAAATAACCAGCGGGGTTATCTCCCTGTAAAGGCTCTGGAAGTGAAAATCCTTGACGACGCCAACGATTGTCCCGCGGATACCGAAATCGGCTACCATCCATTTTCCGACAACAGGAGCAGTCAGTCCCATTGTTTTAACCGCCGTTTCATTGATGATAAACTGGTCTTTTACTCCGGATTTGAAATCGCCTCCTTCCACAAATTTAATCGCCATATTGCGGATGAACGTACTGTCCGCATACAGCCTGCTATAGGAAACAGCGCCTTCTCCGGTTTTCCCTTCCCATTCGCTTGTATTGTTTCTCCCGTCCAGATTCTCAATCACACCACTTGCGCCGTTAACATTCAGAATGGCAGGGTTTTGCATCAGTTCCTGCTGTACGGCAGGAAAATGCCTTGCCATATTCCGCATCTGAAAGGTGAAAACCTGTTCCCGGTCATATCCCAATTCTTTATGACGGATATAGGTCAATTGAGATTCCAGGGTAACCGTCGCGGCAATCATTACGATGGAAGCAATGAATTGAAAAACAATCAGCGACTTGCGGAAGAAACCGTTACCTTTATTGATCAGTTTATCCTGCAGTATGTTCAATGATTTGAACGAAGAAAGCGACAGCGCCGGATAGACGCCCGCAAGAATCATAACGGTCAGAAACATAAGTCCGTACATCATCCAGATATTCCGGTTATCCCATCCGAAATAAATCTCCTTACCTGATAATTCATTGAAAGCGCTGATGAACAGCACATTCAAGAGAACGGCAACAATTAATGCAATCAGAAAAAGGATGACGGCTTCGCTCATCAGTTGAAGAAAGAGGGACATTTTTCCTGCTCCGAAAATCTTCTTTACTCCGATTTCACGGTTCCGCCTTGCGCTTCTTCCGGTTACCAGATTCACGTAATTTATACAGGAGATGGCGAGGATAGCACAGGCAATCCAGATGAAAATCCAGATAGTTCTGATTCCGGTCGGCTCGCCGAGCAGGTTGTGCAGATGCAAATCAACCAAAGGTTGCAGGGTAAAATACCGGTAATCTCTTGAAACCGTTTGCAGGTTTGTAATGTCTTTTGCCAACTGTTCCATATCTGTTCCTTTTTTCACCCGGATAAATGAAAGAAACTCGCAACCGCCCCAACCTGTCCAGTAATTCGCATAAAAACGGTCAGGATCAGACTGTTGAGGGATTACTAAATCTGCACGGGACAGATAGGTATTTGACGGTATATCTTTCATTACGGCGGCAATGGAATAAGATTTTTCAACATCCTTGTAATCTTCCGACGTACCTTTGGTGCGAATCGTTTTTCCAACGGGATTTTCACTGCCAAACAGTTCTCTCGCCAGACTTTCACTTATCACCACTTCATCGGGATTCCGCAACAGATTTGGAGAATAACCGGCAACAATTGGAAAATTGAAAAAAGTAAAAAAGTTGCTGTCGGCAACAAAAACATTCTTATCGCCGACTTTTTCACTGCCTGCCAGAATGTAGCCGGCTTTGTAATCCCGTATGCGGCAATAATCCTTTACTGCCGTAAAATTCGCTTTTGCTTCCGGAGCAAACAAACCGGAAGCAATTTCCGAGTTTTGTAAAATATCGGAATTTGTGAAATGCGAAACAGCCATGTAGATTTCGTCGGCGTCCCGATGAAACCGGTCATAACTCAATTCATCATGAACCCACAACAGAATGAAGGAACAGGCTGCCAGACTTACCGCCAAACCGGCAACATTGATAACCGAATAGAGGCGGTTTTTCAGCAGACTGCGAAATGCGAATTTTAATTGATAAAACATAATTCTTGCTTTTTGGTATTTAATGTATAAACGTTCAACAAAGTCCGATATTGCTTGATGGAGAAAAAAGTTAATCTGAATTTTTACGGTTATGCCAAAATCCCCTGCGTATCCATCGCAATCATATACTCCTCATCCGTAGGGATAACGACGACTTTCACTTTGGAATCGGGCGTGCTGACGAGGGCTTCACTGCCTTTTATTTCCCGGTTTGTCTTTTCGTCGAGCAAAATTCCCATGTATTCCATGTTTTCGCAAACGGACTGGCGGATATCGTACTGATTTTCTCCCACGCCGCCCGTAAAAACAAGCACATCCAAGCCTCCCAAAGCGGCAGTATATGAACCGATGTATTTCTTAATCCGGTAGTTAAAAATATCGAGCGCGAGAATGGCTCTTTCCTCCTTTGCCTCGACAGCCGTTTCAATCTCGCGCATGTCGAATGAAACGCCCGAAACGCCGATGAGACCGCTGTACTTGTTGACAATCGTCGAAACAGCCTGCGGACCGATATTTTCCTTTTCCATGATGTAGGACAGCACGCCGGCGTCAACGTCTCCGCTGCGCGTTCCCATCAGCAGCCCTTCGACCGGCGTCATTCCCATGGACGTGTCAATGGAAACGCCGTTTTGAATGGCGGCTACCGACGCGCCGTTGCCGATATGCGCCGTAATCATGCGCTGTTTTTCGTAGGGAATCCCCAGAAATTCGCAGGCGCGCCGCGATACGTAGCGGTGGCTGGTGCCGTGGAATCCGTAGCGGCGAATGGCGTATTTTTCATACAGCGAATAGGGCAATCCGTACATGTAGGCGTGCGCCGGCATGGTCTGGTGGAAAGCCGTGTCGAAAACGCTGACCTGCGGAACATCGGGCAGAAGTTCCCTGATGGCGTAAATTCCGTTCAGATTCGGCGGGTTGTGCAGCGGCGCCAAATCAATGCATTCCTCTATTTTCCTGATGACTTCATCGGTAATCAGCACGCTCGCATTGAATTTTTCGCCTCCGTGCACGACGCGATGACCCACCGCGTCAATCTCGTCCAGCGATCGGATGCAACCGTATTTTTCACTGGTAATCACGCCCAGAATGTATTCAATTCCCGTCCCGTGTTCCAGAATTTCACCTTCCAGAATCACTTTATCCCCGTTGGGAAGCGTGAATTTCAGGACAGACCCTTTCAAGCCTATTTTTTCGACGATGCCCTGCATCAATATCGAATGGTTTTCCATGTCAAACAGTTTGTATTTGACGGAAGAACTGCCGCAATTTAATACCAGTATTTTCATAGTGACATCGCTCTAAAATAAGTGTTGGGTGCAACCGGTTTCCCGTTCTCATAAATAAAAAATCCCTTCCCGGACGTTATGCCCATCTGATTGGTGCGGTAAAGCCGCCACAAAACGGGAGACGGCTTGTATTTTTTATCGCCGTATTCGTTGAACATGTCTTCCATCAACGTTACAAGTTTCTCAATACCAATGATATCCGCCATGCGGAAAATTCCCAGACGCATCCCGTACACGACTTCAAACAGGCGGTTGATGCTTTCCATCGGCGCCAGATTTTCCATCAGCATCTGGCAGGCTTCGTTCAGAATCGTTACCATCAGGCGAAGGCTGACCAGTCCGTTGCTTTCGTGAACGTCAATGGTTTCATACTTAATCAGTTTTGCAAAAAGCAGTACTTTCCTGTAAACCTCTTCCGACGTATAAAGCCCCCTGACCACCTCGAACAGTTTCGCGTCCGAATGGGCGACCGGAAAATGCAGACTGATGCAGCGTTCCTTGTGTTCCAGTTCGGAAGTCAATTCGCTGATGACGACCGTCGTGGCGTTTGTTGCAATAATGGCGTCGGTGGACACCACTTTTTCGAGTTTCCTGAAGACTTCCTTTCTCGATTCCGTGCTTCGTTCGCCCTGATTGTCATAGCGCACGCATTCAATCACGAAATCGCAGTCGGCTAACGCCTGATAATCCTGCGAACCGCTGATTCGACTCATAATCATCCGTTTTTCGGCGGGCGTAAGTCCCCAACTTTCGATTTTCGTGTCCAAATCCCTGCCGACTTCTTCCAGCACCGAATCAATATTTTCCCGGGAAGTCTCGATGAGCGTAACTTCCAGACCGGCGAGAGACGTTGCCCGGACGATGGTTTGTCCGTCCCGCCCGCCGCCGACTACGCCGATTTTGGAAAACAGCGATCTTTTTCTGTCTTTTGTAGAAAGTCCGTAACTTTCAATGGGTTCAATAATCGTTTCTGCCATAGTTTGTTTTTTATTTATGTTCTACATTATACCTGAAATCCTTGCCCCCCTGACGGGATGCGTCGTCCGGTAGAAAACTGTCAAGTTTTAAAATAAATTGGATATTATTGGGGCATTCCGTTAGGAATGCATCGCCCGGTAAAAAACTGTCAAGTTCTAAAATAAATTGGATATTATTGGGGCATTCCGTTAGGAATGCATCGCTCGGTAGAAGGGCAATCCACCCGCAGGATGCATTCCGTACGGAATGCAACCAACCATGGGAAACATTTTCTACCGGGCGATATTCCCTGACGGGAATAGAACTTGACAGCCCTGCCCCAAAGGGGAGGGAGTTTCCCTCCTTCGGAGGAATTAGGGGAGGCTTTAACCTTTCTACCGGGCGATGCAATCCTGACGGATTGCAAAATTTAGTATTACATGGAGTATTCATCTTATTTTTTATTTTCCTTTAATCCGATTGCCTGATTGGCACAAATCGCCACCATGTTGTAAATATCGTCCACGGAACAGCCGCGCGACAGGTCGTTGACGGGGGCAGCCATTCCCTGAAGAATGGGTCCGATGGCTTCGGCGCCGCCCAACCGCTGCACTAACTTGTAACCGAT
>JAITMT010000431.1 GCA_031277235.1 Tannerella sp. | reverse complement strand
GGTAATCATCGGTAGCGGGGTCGTTGAGCGGCGAGAAGGGGTCGTTTTGCATGGCGAGTTGCGTTTCCTGCGGCAGATTGGCGCTAAGTCTCGCGAGAAAGTCGTCGTAGGCGGGGAATTGACCGTTGGCGCTGCGTTCTTCGGCGGACGAAATTCCGTTAAAACCGACGTCCTGCAACGCGCGAGCGCCGGCGGTATTGTCGAAAGCATAGACCGTGCTTTGTTGCAGCGGCACTTTTCCCCAAACTGTCGTGTCCACCTGCGACATGTTGCCGTCAATGGGCAAACCGTTTTCAAAAAATTTCTTTTCGTCCCTCAACACGTCTTCCGAAATCTCGCCGAGATTGAAGTACAAATCGCCTCCCTTGGCGGTGGTATTGTAGATGAACGGATCCATCATCCAAAATTCAATATATTGAAAATTAGCGGCTTCAAAGTCCGTTTGGTCTAAATTCCGCATCATTCCGCCCCAGCGCTGTTCGGGATTTGCCAGCGAGCCGTCGGGATTGATGTTGTCCGCGTCCAAGTTATAGGGACCTCTTTCCGTCGGATAATAGGCTAAATTCAATACATTCAAATAGTTATCTTCATTATAACCCAAATCCCTGTCGGGGAAAAGTTCGGTCGAAAGGACGGCGCGGACGTAGTGATTGGAAATGTCTTCGTCCGTAATGTGGGAAGGTCTTAATGCCGAGCGTCTTCCGGTGAACATGCGGTCAATGTAATACCACGCGAACAGGGCGCGATTTTTGCCGTATTCGATGTCGTTTGTCTTTCCGGCTTCGGGAAAAAGCGTGGAACCGGAATTTTCGTAAGGCGTGCTTGCCAGATTCCAGAAATAGGGATTAAGCAGGTCGGATTCACCTTGAGTTGATTCAAAATCATCGAGATAGGAATATTCGCCGGCGTATCTGTTTTCGTAGTGTCCGGCTATCAGGTGCGCAAATTCGGCATTGACGGAAAACGTGCTCGGCTGCGAAAGTTGCAGCAGCGGCAGTTTGTCGAACATATTCGTAAGCCACTGACTTTCACCTTTGTAATCGAGATTCAAGCCCCACAGCGTATTTTTCACCGATTCTTCGCCGAAAGAGGTTTTGGTGGTCAGCGGCATTTCCGAGAGGTGCATAATCGTTGTTCCGAGATTGAAATTTTTGGAAAATTCGTAGTTCAGGTCAGCGCCGAACATCGTTTTGCGCTGCATGCTGAACATGGATTGATTTTCCATCGAAACGCTGATATTGGCGTTGCTCGAAAGCAGATTTTCATTGACAATATCCACGGTTCCCGAACTGTAATTCACCACATAATCAACGTTTTCAGTCAGAATCATCCCGTTTGCCTTGACGACCACCGAGCCGCGCGCCACGTTGGTTGCGCCGAGCGACAGCCTGTTGGAAGAACTGCCGGAATATTGCCCGCGCATGATAAATTTATTCTTTTCGGCAATCTGTTTGGCAATCGTCAAAGTCGAGTCGTACAGTTCCTGATACACGTATTTGTCTGCTATTGCGTCATTTCCGATTTGTTTGCGCAGATGCGAGCCGAAAGGTTCGACGACGGGAAAAATGATGCGTCCGTTACTGGAAATCACCGTAAAACCGTCCACGTAGTCGAAAAATCCGTCGGGATAGGCTTCGTCGTTCATGTTCAGGCGGTCGAGGTTCATCACGCGCAACAGCGTCCTGTCCTTGATATTGCCTTCGGGAATGGTGTAGATGTATGTTCCGGTCGTGTCGCTTTTGTAAACGACGTCGAGACGGAATTTCTCCTTTTGAACCGAATAGGCATTCGGTATGTTGTAGATGTTTTTCATCATCAAGTCCCAGAAAGGCATCGTAGGCGATAAAGAGGTGCCTTTCAGCATTTTGAGATACAGGTTTTGGCTTGTTTTTTCGCTGTTGTCGCTCGAAAATTCACCGACCTGATACACCGCGCCGTCGTTGTAGGTAAATTCGTACGCCACCGCCAGCACTTCGTCGGTTTGCAGTTGCATATTGAGCGAAATATAGCCCAATTGCTCGTTCAGCGTGTATTCCGACGGCGAAAGCAGGCGGGCGCTTTCGATTTTTTCATAGTCTTTTCCGCCTTCGATAAATCCGTCAAACGTTTGGGAGACCGTGCTGATTTCCCGCGCTCCCGAATAATTGTCAACGACCGTTCTATAGAGTGTATTCGCTTCATTTTGAGGAATATCCAAATTCCCGGATGGTGAAAATTGCGGATTGCTGATCACGTCGTGTTCGCCCAAATCGGAAAAGGCGATGATGTTGCGCGCCTGTCCGTAGTTGCTGCTTTTGTTGGTTATCCAGACCTCTATACGCTTGATTCTCACCCCCGAAGCGATATAGGGAAGTTTCGACATCGCCGCGTCGTAGTGTTCGCGAAAATAGTGTGCGAGGAAATAGTGCCGGTTTTCGTCGTAACTTTCTGCCGAAATTTCAAAGGGCGTCATCTGCGTTTTTCCTTTGGAATTGATACTCCGGGATTCCGATTCCTGCTGCGCAACGATGGCTCTGAAGCGCAATTTGCCAAACTGCAAATCGGTTTTGACGCCGAACAGCGCCGACCCGCCGCGAATCAGCGAGTTGTTGGTGGACATGCTCACGTTGCCGCCTTCGAGCGATTTGATGATTTCGTCCTCCTCGCCGCTGTAGGCAAGTTTCAGTTGAGACTGGTCGAAATTAAACATGCTTTCGGTGTCGTAATCCAGGCGAAAATTGATTTTCGTACCCACCTGCGCCTGCATATTTGCCTGAATATCCGTCTGAAAATCGAAAAACGTGCGGCTGCGCGAGCGTAGCGGAATGGAAGGATTGTCGGTTTTGCTGGTTTTCAGTCCCAAGCCAACGTTGAGACTCCCCGACGATCTCAACCGTACGCCGCCCGGTCCGAAAAGGCGGTCTGCTCCACCGATATCAAACTGCATATCCATGAGATTGAACCGGTTAGCGCCGCTTGTGCCGGCTGACAGCGAACTGTCTATCGCCGCCTGATTCCGTTGCTGGAAATACTGATACAGAGATTGTTCCATACTCCATTTCTGATATTCTTCGGGTGTCATTTGGAGCGGCGTTACCAAATCCATGTCGCCCACTTTCGAGCGAAAGAGGTAATTGCCTGACTTCAAGTCGTATTCTACCGTATCAATCAAATTTTCGGGATCTTTCAAATCCAAGGACGATTTTTGGGTAAAGTCTTTTAATGTTAAAGTTGATTTTGGAGTCAAATCATAATAGCCATCGGAAACGGTTTTCTTGACGGGAAACAGCAGTGTACCAACCGAATCCTGCACGGTTTCATCCGTTTGCAGCAACGTGGAATCCTGCCGTACCGAATCCTGTGGCGCCGGAAGCGTATCCTGTGGAGATTGTAAAGTATTGTATATAAAATAATTATGTGTATATCCGGCATTCAAAACGGAAATGCCCGATATACAGATCATGACGATTATTAAATATTTTACTTTCCTTGTGATCAACTCTTTAAACTTTTATTTTTGTATGAACGGTAGAACGGATAAACGGGTGAACGGTTTCCCAAACCTTGAACCTTGAACTTTGAACTTCAAACCTCGAACCTCGAACTTTCATAATATTTTCAACGCATCCTTAATCACCTGTTCCACACTCGAAGAGGGTGAATTTTTCAAAATGGCATCCACCGCCTTTTGCGAAGCCGCTTTTTGAAAACCGAGCATAACAAGCGCAGCCACAGCGCCTTCGGATATTTCGGAACGGGCGGCGGCAGATAGTTTCGACCGTCCACTCATGCCTTCAACCGTTTTCACCTTGTTGCGCAAATCCACCAGAATCCGTTGCGCCGTCTTGCTTCCGATGCCTTTGATGCGTGTCAAACTGACGTCGTCGCCCGAAGCAATCGCCTGAATCAATTCGGACGGCGGCAGCGACGACAAAATCATGCGCGCCGTATTGGGTCCCACGCCCGATACGGACGTCAGCAACAGAAACAGTTCGCGTTCTTCGCGACTTGCAAAACCGTAAAGCAGATGCGCATCTTCGCGGATAATCTCGTACACGAAAATTTTCCCTTCCCGCTGTCCGTTGAAAGCGGAATAAGTTGTAACGGAAATGTTTAATTCATAGCCTATTCCGTTACAATCCATTATCATTTGAGTTGGCGACAGTTCTACAATTTCGCCCCGTATGTATTCAATCATTTTTTTCGTCGTTAGATACTAATACTTTGTAATAACGAAAAAAAACGAAAAAGCGTATAAAAAGGTAAAAAAAACTTTCCGGCGCAGGGAATTTGCCTTCCCCGTTCACTCGTTTTCATCCTAAACTGCGACCCGCTTGCAGGAACGTATAGAGGATTTTGTATTGTCCCGGCACACTTTGCGATAAAAAATTCTTAACCGCAAGGAACCGGAATGCCAACCATCTCTTGAGTACAATATTGAGTTTTTATCAATGACTTTGTGTAGCGAAACTTGGAAAAATCCAAAATTTCATCTAATTTTGCAGAAAATTATGAAAAACAATGAAAAAAAGTATTAAAACGGAAAAAGCGCCGGCGGCAATTGGACCTTACAGTCAGGCTCTTCAGTCGGGAAGTCTGCTGTTTCTTTCGGGACAGCTGGGGTTGAATCCCGAAACGGGAAATTTTGTAGAGGGCGGTGTAAAAGAACAAACCGTGCAGGTTTTCAAAAATATCCGCGCTCTGATTTCGGAAGCGGGCTATGAGATGTCCGATATTGTGAAAATGACCGTATTTCTGGCAGATATGGCAGATTTTGCGGTGGTGAACGAAGTGTATGCGGCGCAGTTTGACGGTGATTTTCCTGCGCGTTCCGCCATTGCGGCAAAAACCTTACCGAAGAACGGAATGGTTGAAATTGAGGTCATTGCGAACAAATCAAGTTAATTTGAACCCCGAACCTTGAACCCCGAACTTTGAACTTTGAACATTAAACATGTCTCACAATCACGATCATACGCACGAAAACAGCAACGCAACCAAAAATATCACGGTAGCGTTTTGGTTGAACCTGTTTTTCGTTTTCGTGGAGTTGATTGGCGGCATTCTGACCAACAGTATCGCCATCCTTTCCGACGCGCTGCACGACTTTGGAGACTGCCTTTCGCTGGCGGTGGCGTGGGCTTTTCAGAAAAAATCTACCCAAAAACGCGATCGGAAATATTCCTACGGCTATAAGCGGTTTTCGTTGCTGGGCTCGGTTTTCCTTTCGGGAGTGCTGTTTATCAGTTCGTTATTCGTTTTTATCGAGTCGGTTAAACGCATTCTTTCGCCCCACGACGTCCATGCGCAGGGCATGATGTGGATTGCGTTGTTCGGCATCCTCATCAATGGTTTGGCTGCGCTCCGGTTGAAAAAAGGCAGTTCTCTGAATGAACGTGCTGTTTTTCTGCATATTATGGAGGATGTACTTGGCTGGATAGCCGTTTTGGTCGCGAGCGTTGTGATGCAGTTTGTTTATTTCCCGATTTTGGATCCGATACTTTCTATCTTAATCAGTATCTGGGTGTTATACAATGTTTTTCGGAATCTGCGCGCCACGTTTACCATCATGTTGCAGGCGACGCCTGAAAGCGTTGATATGAACGAATTGGAGCAGCAAATACGAAATATTGAAGACGTGCAGTCCATTCACGACCTGCATCTTTGGACGATGGACGGCGAATCGCACATCATGACGCTTCACGTCGTAACGGAAAGCGTTGAATGTGAGGAACTCAAACAAAAAATCGTCGAAACGGCACAGCCTTTCCACATCGAACACGTTACCATAGAAATGGAAAGACCTGATACGCAGTGTTTTCATACTTGCGATTGAGGGATATCTTTTGAATTTTAAAATGATTTCTTATTCTGCGTTGTCTCAGCGATGAGATAGCGCGGAATGACTTCTCTCCGGGAATTGGCTGTTTTCATTCCCGTAGGGAATATAGCTCGGTAGAAAGATTATCCGTCCCCGGGATGCATGCCGTCAGGTATGCTACCTCCACAGATATGGGTTGCATACCTGACGGCATGCTGTTTATGGGGAAAATTCGTTTCTACCAAGCTTTCTTCCCTACGGGAAGCGGCCTGAAAGGAGAAATTTTCATAACCGCAGGCGAACGTAGCGTTTCCTACGAAAATTTTCATTAATACAACATTTTTTTTGCAGTCTAATTTATTAGTCGTATATTTGCCGCAAAAATTATTCGTATGAAACTAAAAATTTTATGGTCAGGTATTGTGATGCTGTTGCTGTTTTCCTGTAATAATCAGGGAAATGTGACGAAGGAGTCGAATGTTATTGACGTTGAACACGGTATGGAGAATCTTACCCGGTTGAAGACGTCCGATTTCGGTCAAAAAATTCGTTATATTCCGCTTGAAACAACGGATGAAGGGCTTGTAGGCGGGAATCCGGTTGTCAAGGTTTTCAAAAAATACATCGTGGTGGAGGCGCAGAAAAGTTGTCTGTTATTCGACAAGTCGGACGGGCGTTTTATCGCGAAAATCGGTCATGTCGGGCAGGATCCGGCAGCATATTCCGGCGAGTTCAGCTGGATGGACGAAAAAGAGGAATTTCTGTATTTTCATCACCAGCCCAACCAACTGGTAAAATATGACACGGAAGGGAATTTCTGCGG
>JAITMT010000426.1 GCA_031277235.1 Tannerella sp. | reverse complement strand
TGAACAATGAAAAAATTATTTTTTACATTTAGCGTATGCGCATTAATTTCTTTATTTACAGCATGTTCGGATAAGGACGCCAATGTTGTCATCGAAGTTCCGGACGCCACATTTAAGACTTATTTGCTGGAAAACTTTGACGCAAACAAAGACGGCAATCTCACCGTTGGGGAAGCAAAGGCAATCACGGATTTGAATATTGCCGGAATGGGCATCGAAAAGTTGGATGGAATTGAAAAATTCGCCAATCTTGCCAGCCTGGATTGCAGTAATAATCAGTTGGAAGAGTTGGAAATTCGCTACAACAGGAAGTTGAACAAACTCGTTTGTACGGGCAATAAACCGCTGACTGTTTATGTGGGGATCAGCAGTCCCCTGGTAAGGAGCGATGTAAAAACGCCGGAAAAAGGCGGTAAACCCACAATGGAGAATATGCGACATCCGATTGACCCGACCAAAGTTACTTTCGACCAGGATAAAATGGTTGTTTTTAGTCTGACGTATGACGATTGATTGGTAACATTTATAATATTTTAGCCCGTCCCTAAACACCAAACGGACGGGCTATTTTTATGTAAAATGCAATATATGACGTTTTTGTGCGTTAAAATCAGAAAGATAAAAAGATGAATTTGAAAGTATTTTTTTATGTTGGATTGCTGTTCAGCCTGTCGTTTTGCGGTTGCTCCGGAAAATCTTTCGGTAGGTCGGATGATACGGTATCCTTGAAAATCAACAGGTTCGATACGGTTTTTTATGAATGGATTCAAACGGACGACGCTGCCGCTCTGACTTTTTTGCAGGATTCTTTTCCGGCAATGACCGCGCTGCTGGGAAAAGCGCTTTTTAAGGACACAAACGCATATACACCAGCCTATTACGATAATTTAATCAATTATTTTTCCGAACCAACGCTGAAAACGTTATACCATACTGCAATCACCTACTATTCAGCCGATTCAGTCAGAACGAAAGATATTGCGCGGGAGTTGGGGGCGACTTTTGTAAGCATGAAATCGTTACTGCCTGATGTTCAAATTCCTGCCGTCTATTTTCACATTTCCGGATTGCAGCAAAATTTTATTGTCGCGGACAGTCTGATTTCGTGTTCCATAGACAAATATCTCGGAGCAGATTATCCACTGTATCAGGATTATTTCTATGATTATCAACTGCGTAACATGACTTCGTCGCGAATGGTTAATGATTTTTTGACCGTCTGGCTGAAATCCGAAAATCCGTTTCAAGGAAAGGATAATGTGCTGTTAGACAGGATGATATATGAAGGAAAAATACTGTATGTCATGGCTGCCATCTATCAAAGCGCCGCTTACAAAGATTTGATGAATCTGACAGACGAAGAAGATGACTGGCTAAAAAACAATGAATCAGCGATTTGGACTGCAATAATTGAACGCAAGCACCTTTATGATCCCGATATTGTTACAACCGAAAAATATTTTTTGCCCTCGCCCGCCACGTTTCTGTCGGACGAAGCGCCCGGAAATATTGGCTCGTTCATCGGCTATCGCATCGTGGAAGCGTATATGCAGCGTACGAAATCCGATATGCAAAAATTAATGAAAAACACAGATTATCAGGATATTATTACCCAGTCAAAATATAAACCGTAACTATGAAAACAGGTAACTTGAAAGCCGTTTTATTCGATATGGACGGCGTTTTGTACGATTCTATGAAAAATCACGCTTCGGCATGGACTAAAGTGATGCTTCGGCACGGTTTCCAAATAACTGAACAAGAGGCATATATGCACGAAGGACGTACCGGAGACTCCACGATTGACCTGATTTCCAAGCGGGAAGGGAAAATAATCGGAGCCGAAGAGCGCAAACGGATTTATGCGGAAAAAACCGTCGAATTTGCCGCCTGTCCTCCCGTCGTTCCGATGGCATACAGCGTTAAATTATTGCGGAAAGTAACCGGTAACGGATTGATGGTAATGCTTGTAACCGGTTCGGGGCAACCTTCGCTGCTTGAGCAGATCAACACGGATTTTCCCGAATTTTTCACCCGTGAAACCATGATAACGGCTTTCGATTATGTCCGGGGAAAACCGAATCCCGATCCGTATTTAATGGCGCTTGAACGCGGAAAAATCCTTCATAATGAGGCGATTGTGATTGAAAATGCACCGCTCGGCATACAGTCGGCAAAAGCCGCCGGCATCTACACCGTCGCCGCCAATACGGGACCTCTGCCCGACGCTGTTCTCCGGAACGCCGGTGCAGATCTGATATTTCCCTCCATCAAAGCAGTTTACGATCATTGGGAAAAGATATTGGAAAGAAAATCAGGAAGTTAGCCCATCACTGTTTTCAACCATACTTCAGCCATCAGTTGCCGTCCGGGCAAGCCGGGATGTACGCCGTCTGCCGACCAGTACGTTGCAGGAGCGTGTTTCATCGCCTCGTCGAAAGCCGACTGAAACGGCACAAAAATCGCCTGAAATTCTGTCGCAAGTTTCTTTGCCGCAGACCTGTACGCATCAAACATCGGCAACCACTTTTCTTCGTCAATAGCCGAACCGCCTTTCAGGATAAAAGGCTCGCAGATAACTAATTGTGCGTTTGGCAATTTGTCTTTCGTGTATTGCAGCAAATTGTGCAGGTCATTCTCATAAACTTCCAACGTACCGCTGTAATTCTCTGATAATGTGTGCCAATAGTCGTTTACCCCAATCAAAATACTCAGTACATCGGGCGTAAATGCCAGCGTATCAGCATCCCAGCGTTCACGAAGTTGAAATACCTTGTTGCCGCTGACGCCGCGATTGTAGATTTTCAGTTGTTTGCCGGCATGTTTTTCGAGGAGCGATGCTGCCGTAAACAGCGGATAGCCCAAACCTAACATATCTATCGTGTTACAGATTTCGGCTTCGCGTTTCCGTCCGCCGTCCGTGATGGAATCGCCCTGAAAAAGAATTACAGCGTCTTTTTTCAAGGTAATGTTTTGACTGTCTGCGTTTTCTTTCACTGCCGCCCGGGCGATTTCAGGTATCAACGCCATTCCCATACCTGCCAATGCCGTGTTTTTCAAAAAGTTGCGTCGTGTGCTCATTATTTTTATTCTTATTTTAATTTATAAACTTCCGTACCCGCCAGTAAAAAACATCCCAAGCCATAATCCTCAAAATCAGGCACTTTATCATACGTTACAGGCTGTCCGTCTTTGGGTTCCTTGCCGGTGCCCTGTATGAATCCGAGAAATCCGTTTTCGTGCAGCGATTCCTTGCACAGCGCGTTCCAAGCCTTGATGACGACAGGTAAACAGGTTTTCGCATTCAAAATACCGTTGTTGATGCCCCATGCTAAACCATAGACAAACAGCGAAGTACCGGTTGTTTCCTTGCTGCCGAAGTTGTTGGGATCGTGCAGGCTCGGGTTCCAGAAACCGTCTTCGCGCTGGCAGTTTATGATTGCTTTTGTCATTGCCTGAAAATCAGCCGTATAGTCGGTGCGATGTTGCTCGTTGGCGGGAATTTCTGTTAAAATCCGCACCAAAGCCGCATAGACCCAGCCGTTTCCGCGCGACCAGTAACAATCTTCTCCATTCGGCTCCTTGTAGGGCGGGTCGAAGTCCTTGTCGCGCCACCACAGCCCGTCTTTCGGATTGAAGAGACCCTTGTCTCCTTCAATGTTTCGCGTATGTACGTACATTTCCCACATCTTGTCGTAATAGCGCGTGTCGCCGGTCAGTTTACCCATTTTTGCCAGAATCGGCATCGCCATCTGAATCGCGTCAATCCAGGTCCAATCATTATTTTGAGGCGTATTGAGCAGCATATTTGTGTTAATCCGCACATTCTTAATCAGTTCCGGATTTTGGGAAAGATTGTATAAATCAATGTATGTTTGCGAAGCGCATTGATTGTCAGCATTTCGCGTCGTATTTCCTCCCCAGAATCCCCATTTGTGAAATTCGCCCCAATTGTAGGCATAATCGTAGTATTCCTGGCGGGGATAAATGGTGTACAACGCCATCAAACCCTCGTAATAGACGGCGCGCGTCCAGATATTGCTCGGTCGCAGCCGCCCCACATACGTAGGCATGGAGTAATCGGCGTATTTTTTCATAAAAAAGTCATTGGCGAGCACGATGTTTTTCAGCGTCTCGCGGCGGTCGGGTATTTCCTGCGCATACATGCTGAAACCTGCCGCCACCCAAATTAACAGGAAAAGTTTTTTCATGGCAAACGGATTAAAAAATTTCTGCAAAAGTAATCAATTTTTTGGACAATCGAGAAGATAATTGACAATGGAGAGGGAATTATTTCACAGAATTTCATCATTGACATGATGGTAGTTGTTTTTTATGTTCATAAGAGCACAAAAGTTAGTTATTTGGACTGTCCGTAAAAAAATGGCATATTTTGTTGTTTTATTGAAAAATAGTGTTTAAGTTTGCAGCGGTTTTTCGGAGAGTTTTAACGTGCTTCGACTCTTGCGAAAAAAAATAGAATTGGAAGCGTCGGTTTTGACAATTTATGAACATGACATAAAAATGAATGTGCTGACAGGCACATATTAAAGACATATTAAAAAAAGCGTTAGCTTTTATTCTTGTAACTGAAAATTCGCAAATTCAATTACCGCAGGAATAAGTAGCCAATGTTCACGCCGTTTGGCGTGGGCTTACTTATTTGCGGTAAAGGTAGCGAAGCCTCAGTTACAGATAAAGTTGAAGTCCCACGCTTTTTTATTTTGAATAATCTCTGCTTGAGGGGCTGCGGCGGAACAAAAATTTTTTTATCATGTACAAAAAAATTACAGAGTCAGTGTGTGTGTTGGCGGGACTTATCTTTATGAATTTCTCCGTAACAGGACAAAAGAAAGTGGAAATGCGGACAACCGAAGTATCGCTTCGAAGTCAGCAGGTTGAATTACGAGCAGGTAATCGGGTGGATAGTGCTGTTACCTATGCAGCTACCGGTGAAAAAACAGAGAAAACCGTTTATACCCGCGATGCGCAGGGAAGGGTTGTTCAAGAAGAAACACTTAATTGGGCGAACAATGGGTGGGTAAATGACACAAAGACAACTTTTACCTACGACGACAATGGTGATGCCAGAACAGAAATTTATAAATGGGAATCTAACGACTGGGAGTATCAGGGTTGGAACACTGTATTAAAACCTGCAAAAGGAATTTATGGCATAAGAAATAATGAATTTTATTGTAACGATATGCCCGGTGTTTATTGCTACTTTGGATTCGGTTTTACTGTATCTGGTTGGAGTTACAGAAATGAAGTAAGCAGAAATTCCAAGGGAAATCCAACAAGAATCGAATTTCATGCATACCAGGTATCTAATCCGGACAATTCGTATTTGGCATGGAATATTCAAATTACTTATAACGATGGAAATCTCCCTGTCCTGATAAATGCGTTGAAAGGAGAGGACTTTTATCGTGCGGTCAAATTTGAATATGATTCTAATGAAAATGTAGTTCTTTATGAGAACATTTGGGAAGATGGAAGTATCGGGAGAAACACCTTCCTCTATGATGTGAATAATAACTTAATTTCAAGTGGAACATCAACCGGAACAGAAGATTTATCAAAAAAAGTATATCAAATTGATAACGAAGGAAATAAGGCAGTTGAGAAATTTTATACGTACACGGCTGGGCATTGGTATGAAACGCATTACACCATCTATTATCCCAATTCACTCGCTCCAACCATAATCCCTGATAACAACAATCCTATCGGCAACAATAATCAAGGCGGTTTTGATATAACCGCCAATATTTCAGAAAATTCCATTGTAGAAGGATCATTTATAGTCAAATTGCCCGAAGGATTTACCTTAGACCAAGATAATACCGCATTGATGGCTGATTTCGACGATTTCGACCTGATTATCACTCCACAGGAAAACAACTCATGGCTGCTTGAAATCAAATCCAAATCTACACGAAGTGTGGCGCTTCGAACAGAAGATATGGCTAAAGCGCTGGTACATATTGCCTACACGGTTGATGGAAACGTAAAAAGAGGCATGTATGATATTACCGTTCACAGCATTGAATTTAAGACATCCGCCGGTAACAACATACTCGAACCGGCTATTACCGTCTCAGCCCAAGTTGAACGCTGGGGTGTCAGTACCGAAACAATAGGAAACAACAAAATATGGGTATCCGGTACCAATCTCTTTATCCGTTTGGAAAAAGCCTATACAATAAGCATTTATACCGTTATGGGACAATTCTTCAGGCGACAGACAGTTAACGCTGGAGAAACGATAATACCCTTATCACAAGGGATATACTTTATAAAAATCGGAGAAACCGTTCAAAAAGTCATGGTGAAATAGATATTTTAATCCTTGTAGTTTCCTTTGCCGGCGCAGATTACAGGCAATTATTCCAAATTTTTATTGTAATCATTGTAAAATTGTAAAAAGTATAATATCTTTGTCGCCGGTTTGCGCATAAGCAACTCCGGTTTTTTTCCCTTTACGGGATAAAGACAAACGATGTTAAACAATTAAATTTTAAAGAAATGATTAAAAAATTTTTATTTTCAGGAACCGGTTACAGCGTGCCGGTGTCGTTGGCGATACTCATATTGCGCGTGGTTTTTGGAGGAATGTTGATGACCCACGGATGGGATAAACTTACCCATTTTGATGCGACGGCTCAAAGTTTTTTTGCGGGGATGGGAGGCGCTCCGGTTCTCGCACTGGTAGTTTTTGCCGAATTCTTTTGTGCCCTGGGCGTAGTTGTCGGACTGCTTAGCAGGCTGGCACTCATTCCGATGATTATCAATATGGCTGTCGCTTTCACGATGGCTCATGGGGCTAAATTGGTCGGCGAGGGTAACGGAGAACTGGCATTTTTGTATTTGTTCGCTTTCATTGCACTGATAATCACCGGTCCCGGAAAGTACGCCATTGACAGTTTTATAGCACAAAAAGTTAAGTAAGTTTTTCTTTTCCATGCTATGAGTGTGGCAAGAGTTCTTCTGACTTTTGCCACATTTTTATTTGAAACACGAGTTTTGTTAAGTTTAAGTTTAAGGTTCAAAGTTCAAAGTTCAAAAGACTGATGACTAACAAATTGACATTTAGGGCAGCCTCATTTTGAAAAACTCCAAAATTATGCGTATTTTTGTAGGGATTTTTTATTTTAACTTTAGTTGTAACAACATGAAAATTATACATTTATCTATTTTTTTTTTACTTTCAATCCATGTTTTAATGGCGCAGGATTTGCGTGAGCGGACGTATTATTACGAGATTTTGCAGCCGAATCACACGCTGAAACCCAAGGTTGAGAGCGGTGTAGCCGGGCGCAGGAACGAGTTTCTGGACAGAGGTTTGACGGTTTCCCTGATGAATGACGGCAAGTCGCTGTTAGTCAGTTGGAGGGCGCTTCGGGGAGAGGAGGAAAATGTGGCGTATAATCTATATCGCGAGGCGAACGGCAAAATCCAAAAACTGAACAGTCAGCCCATCGCTAAAACTGCTGATTTTGTGGACAAAACGCCTGTCCAAGACAAAGCGTTTTATTGGGTAAGACCTGTTTTCAAAGGCAAGGAAAAACCCGAAGCAAACAAAACGGAAATTGACCGTAACTTATTGAATCAAAATAATTTCAATGCTTTCAAATTAAAAAATCCCGTTGTCAAAGCGGGGAAAATCGGCGTTGCCGATCTGAACGGCGACGGCAAATACGACTACGTGATACGCACGCCCGATAGCAATACCGACCCCGGTTTTAAGGTGGGCGATACGACGGGAAGAACCTTTCAAATAGAGGCTTATCTCCATGACGGCACGTTTTTGTGGTCGTTCGATTTGGGGCAGGGCATTGAGCCGGGCGTCTGGTACTCGCCTTTTGCGGTCTATGATTTCGACGGAGACGGCAAGGCGGAAGTGGTGCTGAAAACCGCGTCCGATACGGTGAAACGCGACAAAAACGGACATATAGGCTATGGCACTGAGTATCTGACTGTTCTGGATGGAATGACCGGAAAACAAATCGCACAAACGGACTGGAATCCGAGAAACGACCGTTACGGAGACCTTAATCGCCAGAATCGCAATCAGATAGGCGTTGCTTACCTGGACGGCAAAACGCCTTATATCCTGTCCTGTCGCGGCACGTACAAACTGATGACGGTTGAGGCTTGGAAACTTGAAAACGGCGCATTGAAGCGGGTTTGGCTTTGGGAGGGCGACGAGGAAAATCCGGTTGTTCGCAGTCAGGGAGCGCACAATATGGTTTGCGGGGACGTGGACAATGACGGTCGCGATGAAATTTTGCTCGGCTCATGTATGCTGGATGATAATGGAACACTCTTATGGTCAGCCGGTTTAGGACATCCCGACAAGGTTTACCTGACGGACATTGACCCGCGTCGCGAGGGTTTGGAAGTATTTCTCGCATTGGAGCCGTTTCACGACAACGGACGCGGCGTGTGCACGGTAGATGCTGCAACCGGGCATCCGGTTTGGAATATCGGACGCAAAACGATGCACGTTGGGGACGGAATGGTTACGGACTTCGACCCTGACAGTGAGGGACTTGAATGTTTTGCTTCGGAAGATCCGAAAGGCGGTAGCAGCGATAAATACTTATTGACTTATAAAGGTGGCTATCTCGGTATGAATGAGGACGTTCCGGCTTGCCGGAATTGGGTTTGGTGGGATGGCGACTTGATTCGTGAAACGCTCAAAGGCGCCGACAGCCGCTGGGGGGCAGATTCCAAATCGGAAGGACGCAAACAGCAGATTTACAAGTGGAAAGGCGAAACGCTGACCGACGATATTCAAGGCGATATTATTCTGATTGCCGACTTGACGGGAGACTGGCGCGAAGAAATCGTTGCGGCGTTAGAGGGCGAAGTGCGTATTTATCAAACCAATATACCTGCTATTGACAAGCGCATGTGTCTGATGCAAGACCCGATTTACCGCAGTTACGTGGCGCACCGTTCGATGGGTTATCCGCAAGCGCCTGTACCGTCTTATTATCTGGGACTTCCGATTTCCGAGACGCCGGAAATCAGTAATGCTACTTATGCGCAATGGTTTGCCGATTCCGAAATGAAACGTTTTCCCGAAGCGTGGCAACTGGATTATGGAGAACGTCCGTATTTCGGTTATTCTCAGGGAGTCGGTTGTCTGGCAATGTTAAAAATATGGAAAGCGACCGGCGACCGTAAATATTTCGACTACGTCGAAAAATGGGCAAGCAATCTGATTGATTATGAGGGAAATATACTGTTATACAGGCAGCAGGATTACAATCTGGATTTTATCAATTCGGGGAAAGTACTGTTTGCACTATACAAGGAAACGCACAACGAAAAATACAGACTGGCAATGGAAAAACTTGTCAATCAGTTGAAAAACCAGCCGACCACCAATGACGGCGGTTTCTGGCACAAAATGATTTATCCGCACCAGATGTGGCTCGACGGGCTGTATATGGCTTCGCCGTTTTTGGCGCAGTACGGCGCGACGTTCGACAAGCCGCAATGGATAGACGAAGCCGTGAAGCAGTTTTTGTTGTGCCACAAACATACATACGATTCAACAACAGGACTTTATCATCATGCCTGGGACGAAAGCAAATCGCAGAAATGGGCGAACAAGGAGACTGGGCATTCTCCGAATTTTTGGGGACGCAGTATCGGCTGGTGGTTTATGGCGCTTGTAGATGTGCTGGATTATATTCCTGAAAATCAACTGGGTAGAGTGGAAATACTCGATTATATACAGGGTTTGGCGGAAACTTTACCGAAATATCAGGACAAGGATGGGCTTTGGTATCAGGTGATTGACTGTCCGACACGCGAAGGCAATTATCCGGAAGCCTCTGTATCAGCGCAATGTATGTATGCCATTGCCAAAGCGGTGAACAAAGGATACATTGCCCCGAAATATAAAACCGTTGCCGAAAAAACGTTTAACGGATTGAAAAACAAACTGATTGTGAAAAATCCGGACGGTTCGTTGACGCTGACGCGCTGTTGTCAGGTAGGCGGTTTGGGCGGAAATCCCTATCGCGATGGGAGTTACGAATACTATATCAACGAAAAAATCCGCGACAACGACGCTAAAGCGACAGGTCCGTTCATTATGGGGTGCTTGGAGTTGGGGAAATAAAGAGAAAATGGTTTTATACATAATTGTTGCCAAACATATCAACTGCGCGGCATTACGTTTACGCTTTTTTAACATTCCAACCGAATTTCAATTTTTTGGATTATCTTTGCAGGGAAAAATTCTACCGTTTGAAAAGACTAAAGTAAGAAGAAATTCATGAAAAGGAGTCATTTTACCAATAAAATAAGGCGTTATGAAAAAAATATTTTTAATCTTTACGGCTGCGGTCGTATTCTTTTCCTGCGAAAAGGCGGGAAAACCGATTGACCGTAAAGCGCTGATAGACAGGAACTGTCCGCAAGTCGAAGGTTTTGATTCGCTTGCGTCGCTGTCGGCTGGCAACGGTGATTTCTGTTTTACCGTGGATGCGACGGGATTGCAGACTTTTCCCGAACGTTACCGAAACGGCGTCCCGCTCGGAACGCAGTCTTCGTGGGGCTGGCACAGTTTCCCGAATCCCCAAAAATACCGTTTTGAAGAGACGTTGAAAGAGTATGATTTCGGTCACGACGGACGCAAGGAACTGTATGCTGTACAGCACGATGCAGGTCGTCCGAATGCCGCTGCCGACTGGTATCGCGCCAATCCGCACCGGTTGCATCTGGGGTATGTCGGGTTTGAGTTGGATAGTTCAAGGTTCAAAGTTCAGGGTTCAAAATCGCGCCTTGATTTGTGGACGGGCATGATTTACAGCCGGTTTGATTATGAAGGCGATTCCGTTACGGTAAAAACGGCTGTAAGTTCTGAAAAAGACATGATTGCAGCAGAAATTAAAACCGGTCTGTTTCAAAAAGGGAAACTGGCTGTGAATCTGCGTTTTCCCTATCCCACTGGTAATCATACCGATGACGCCACAGATTTTTCCGCACCTGAAAAACACAAAACGGAAGTTATCTTGCACGCAGAAAATCAACTTGTTTTGAAAAGAACGATAGATTCGACACGGTATTTTGTCGTTTTCCGCACCGAACAGCCTTTTATTTGGGAAGAAAAGCAGGCACACTATTTTGTCTTAATCCCTGAAAATGAAAATTTTACGTTTACTGTCGAATTTACGGAACATCCCGATTTGATTGAAACTACTCTTGCCGCGCCGAACGAAGAGAAGGTTGAAAACCCGGCACAAGTATTTGCCGCTTCCACCGATTACTGGCAAAAATTCTGGACGGAAGGCGCGGCTGTGGACTTTTCCGAATGCACCGACCCGCGCGCCAAAGAACTGGAGCGCCGCGTGGTGCTTTCACAGTATTTGCTGGCAATCAACAGCGCCGGGATGTATCCGCCGCAGGAAACGGGGCTGACTTACAACTCGTGGTTCGGCAAATTCCATCTTGAAATGATTTGGTGGCACGAGGCGCAGTTTGCCTTGTGGAACCGTCCGAAATTGCTGGAACGCACGATGGACTGGTATGAAAAAGCGGCGCCGATTGCACGTGAAATTGCCGAACGTCAAGGATTCAAAGGGATTCGCTGGATGAAGATGACCGATCCGGGCGGCTTGGAAGCACCGTCGGGCGTGGGCAGTTTTCTGATTTGGCAGCAGCCGCATTACATTTATCTGGCGGAACTGCTCTATCGCGACACGCCGACCGATTCGACGCTCGACAGATATTACCGGCTCGTGCAGGAAACAGCCGAATTTATGTATGACTTTGCTGATTATGAAGCGGATAAGGACCGTTTTGTATTGAAAGGTATTATTCCTGCCCAGGAAACGTTGCCTGCCGCCGAAACCGTCAATCCGCCCTTTGAACTGTCATACTGGCATTTAGGCTTGTTACTCGCACAGCAATGGCGCGAGCGCAAAGGCGAAAAACGCAACGCGGAATGGGACATC